>NZ_JBICZB010000001.1:0-99479 GCF_043201815.1 Kitasatospora sp. NPDC048296 | reverse complement strand
GCGGCCCCCCCCCCCCGGGGGGGGCCCCCCCCCGGGGGGGGGCCCCCCCCCGGGGGGGGGGGGGCCCCCCCCCCGCCGTGCGTGCACTCTGCCGGGATCAGACCGCGGTGCGGTGGAAGTTCATGTAGGAGCGGGACGGCGTCGGGCCGCGCTGGCCCTGGTAGCGCGAGCCGTAGCGCTCGGAGCCGTACGGGTGCTCCGACGGCGAGGAGAGCCGGAACAGGCAGAGCTGCCCGATCTTCATCCCCGGGTACAGCTTGATCGGCAGCGTCGCGACGTTCGACAGCTCCAACGTCACGTGGCCGCTGAAACCGGGGTCGATGAAGCCGGCCGTGGAGTGGGTGAGCAGGCCCAGCCGGCCCAGGCTCGACTTGCCCTCCAGCCGGGAGGCCACGTCCTCGGGCAGCGTGATGACCTCGTACGTCGAGGCCAGCACGAACTCGCCCGGGTGCAGGATGAACGCCTCATCGCCGTCCGGCTCGACCAGCCGGGTCAGGTCCGGCTGCTCCTCGGAGGGGTCGATGTGCGGGTACTTGTGGTTCTCGAACACGCGGAAGAAGCGGTCGAGGCGCACGTCGATACTCGACGGCTGGATCATCGCCGGGTCGAACGGGTCGATGCCGACCCGGCCCAGGTCGATTTCGGTCCGGATGTCCTTGTCAGAGAGCAGCACGCTTCGAGGTTACGTGCACGACAGGGCCCCGGACGAATCCGCCCGGGGCCCGTTACGTCCTTCCGACGGCCGTCAGGCCAGGAACTCCGCGGCCTCCAGCCGCATCGCCCGCGCCAGTTGCGTCGTCGACAGCTCCCGTACGTCGGCCAGCACCGAGCTCCGGAGCCGTCCGCACTGCGGACAGCGGATCAACCGCCCGGGCCCGAGCCGCCCGGGACCGAGGTTCTGCATCGGGAACGTGGTGGTGCTGAACAGGTGCCCCTCGGCACAACGAACGACGGCGCGCTGCTCCATCGATCCCCTTCCCATCCCTAACCCAGTACTCACCCGTACTCATCGCGCCCCGGCGGCCAGGCCCCGGGACAGCGTCACATTAGGGGATGTTCCGGACATTCCACACCATGGCTCGCCGCCCCGACCCCACGCCCACCGGAGCACTCGCACGCGGCCCAAACAGTACGCCCCCCGCCCATCCCCACCCCGCTCCGCCACGGCCTCGGACCGGCCGTGCAACCACAGTCGCGGATGGGGTACAGTGACACTGGATCGAGCGGTCTCTGACAGCTCATCAGGCGGGCGTAGTTTAATGGTAGAACATGAGCTTCCCAAGCTTATAGCGCGAGTTCGATTCTCGTCGCCCGCTCCATACGGAAAAGCCGCAGGTCATCGACCTGCGGCTTTTCCTTTGCCCGGATACGGGCGGTTGCCGACCGTGGCCGGTGGGGGTCAGTGGGCGGTGGTGAGGGATTCGAGGGTGGGGACGAGGGCCGCAGGGGTGGGGAGGGCGGCGTTGTCGGCCTGGAGGCGGCGGGCGGCGGTGCGGAGGGCGGGGTCGGTGAGGAGCCGGTTGAGGAGGGGGGTGTCGACGGCTTCTGAGGTGGAGCTCAGGGCGGCGCCGGTGGCGGTGAGGGCCTCGGTGTTGTTGTAGTGGTCAGCGCCCTGGGGGAGGAGCAGCTGGGGCAGGCCGGCTTGAAGGGCGGTCAGCATGGTGCCCGAGCCGCCGTGGTGGATCAGCGCGTCGGCGCGGCTTAGCAGTTCGTTGAGCGGGACCCAGGGCAGTCCGCGGACGTTGGCGGGCAGGGTGCCGAGCGGGGCGAGGTCGGCGTCGCCGACGGCGAGCAGGAAGTCCGCGTCGACCTCGGCCGCGGCCTCGACCATGCGGACGACGGCCCGGACGCCGTCGAGTTCGGCGAGGACGGTGCCCAGGGTGACGACGACCCGCGGGCGGTCGGCGGGGCGGAGGAACTCGGTCGGGACCAGGCCGCCGCCGTTGTAGGGGATGTAGCGCATCCGCAGGCCGTCCGGGTCGCCGCCGAGCGGGCCGACGTTGAGCGCGGTGGCAGTGGTCGGCCCGGCCAGACCGTGCCGCTCGTAGAGGTCGGTGACGTGGGAGGCGAGCAGGTCGACCATGGGGAGGCCGGTGCTGACCCCGAAGTTGTGGACCACCGACGGGATCTTGAGCAGGGCCGCCACCAGCGGGGGAGCGGCGTGGAAGGAGTCGTGGACGAGCAGGTCGGCGCCCCAGTCGCTGGTGATCTCCAGCAGCTGGTCGACCGCGGGGCGGGAGGCGTGCGCGAAGATCGCGGCCGCCAGGTCGAAGATCTCTTCCTGCGACTTGTCCCGGTTGACGTACTCGACCTTGCCGTCGAGCCGCTCCTCGAACATCTCCCGCAGGTGCCGGCCGTCGCCGATCTCGACGACCGGGAAGCCCGCGCTGCGGAGCTGGTCGAGCGGCTGCCCGCAGGCGAACAGGACCTCGTGCCCGACGGCGCGCAGCGCCTGCGCGGTCGGCACCATCGGGAACAGGTGACCGGCCGAGGCGGGGCCGGTGAAGAGTATGCGCATGGTCTACTCCTTGCCAGTGAAGCTAACAAGGCAGTTTCATCCCAAAAGCTGACGTTCAGTCAATTTGATTCGGATCACCATGCGCGGTTATCGGCCGTTTTGATCAGGGACTTGTTACCTGGGCGGCGGTGTGCTCCAACTCCCGCTTCTGCTGCCCGCCCCGCCGCCCGTTGCCCGCAGCCCGTCGGTCATCCGGCGGCGAGGAAGTCGCGGACGGTCTTGGTGAAGGCGGCGGGCTGTTCGGCGAGGACGATGTGGCCGGTGTCGAACTCGGCGTAGCTGCTGGTGGGCAGGGCGGCGTAGCGCCCGAAGGCCTAGGGGTGGTCGGCGAGGGAGAGCCAGGTGGCCATGGAGAGTCGCAGGTACTCGTCCTGTTCGGCGCCGACTCGGCCGGCCGCGTGCGGGCGGTGCCGAGGGCGATGGTGGGCATGGCGGGTGGTTCCTCCTGGTCCGATCCGATCCGATCCGGTTCGGGCCGGCCGGTCCGGGTGGCGAGGATAAGTAAACTGCACGGTGCAGATCAGTGATTCAACTGCACCGTATAGTGCAATTCGAGGTGGAGGAACGGTGCGGGACGGAACTGTCCGCGCCCGGCCACCGTCCAAGGGGTGACGGAATGCCTGCCCGGGTTGAACGCCGGGAGGAGTGCGGAGGGCCCAGTGCAGTCAGGTGGTGCCGAACTGAACCTCGGATGCCCGGACGGTTCTCGCGACGGCTCCCCGTCCGTGCCCGCCTGGTGGCCGGTGCTGGCTCCGGAGGTGACGGCCGATCAACTCGATGCGGCGGAACGCTGCGAGGCGCTGCTCCGGGAAACCGTGGACGCCGTCCGGCCGGCGCCCGCCTGGCGCGCGGCGGCACCCCGGGCGGGCGCGCGACTGCCGCTGCCGGGTCGGGAGTCGGAGGCGCACTGGTACGTCACCCGGGGCCGGCATCTGCTCACCGTCGTATCGCCTTGCCGTCGGACGGAGTTGGCAGGGGTGGTGGAGCGGCACTGGCGGCGGCGGGGGTGGGCGATCACCTCGCTGAACGCCGGGCGGGACCGGGTGGGGGTGGCCGCCGTCGCCCGGGACGGATATCAACTGGCGCTGAGCATCGGCGAGTTCGGTGAAATCGCGCTGACCGCGAGCTCGCCCGGGACGGCCTGCCCGGAGTGGCCGGGGGTCGGCGGGTCCGCGCCGCTGCCGGACGTGCACTGCCCGTACTGGAGCGCGCTGATGTGATGCGGGGCTCACGGGGGAGGCGTGGAGCGAGTCCCCCCGGACCCGCTCCACGCCGCCTCGTCGCGCGGCTTCGGCGCTGCCGCTCCCCCCGACACCCCGGCAATCCCGCCGTCCCCCCTGGCAACACCCTCCGGCGAGAGCGGTCCGCACAGGCCCCGGCGAGCCCCCACCTCCGGGGACGTCGTGGCATCACGCTAACAAACCGCGTGGTTGGTTTGTCAATAGTGAGATCCACGAAAAATCCACAATCGTGTGGACGGGTTCTGGTTGCTCCGACGGGCGTCCCACCAGGCAGTTGTGTGCCCGTCAGGGCGGCGTACGGCAGCCGGGCGCGCGCCCGGGGCCGGCCCGGCGGGTGGGGTGCGGCGCCTGGAATCCGACATTCCGAGCATCGTGGCAGCACACAGTGACACCGCGCGAGTGCCCAGCGCAGCCACCGGCCCTCCTGGCCGTGCGGCCGGCTCAGCGCAGCAGCCGGCGCTCCTTGGCCACCGCCACCGCTCCGGCCCGGGTGTCCACGCCCAACTTGTCGTAGATCCGGCCCAGATGGGTCTTCACCGTCGCCTCGCTGATGAACAGTGCCCGCGCGATCTCCCGGTTGCCCAGGCCCTGCGCCAGCTGTTCCAGGATGTCCTGCTCGCGCTCGGTGAGCTGCGGCGCGGGCGCCCGCATCTGCGCCATCACCCGGGAGGCGACCGGTGGCGAGAGCACCGTCCGGCCCTGGGCGGCCGCGTGGACGGCGGCGAACAGCTCCTCCGGCCGTTCGGCCTTCAGCAGGTAGCCGGTGGCGCCCGCGGCGATCGCCCGGGTGATGTCGGCGTCGGTGTCGTAGGTGGTGAGCACCAGGACGTGCGGCCCGCCCGGGGCGGCGGTGATCCGCCGGGTGGCCTCCACGCCGTCGATGCCGTCGCCGAGCTGGAGGTCCATCAGCACGACCTGCGGCGCCAGCTTGGCGGCCAGCGCGACCGCCTCCTCCCCGGTGCTCGCCTCGCCGACCACCTCGATGTCGCCCGCGCTGGCGAGCAGCGCCAGCAGGCCGGCCCGTACCACCGCGTGGTCGTCGCAGACCAGCAGTCGGACAGGGGTCGTGTTCATCGGTGCTCCAGGGGGATCGCGGCGGAGACGACGGTTCCCTCGCCGGGGGTGCTCTCCACGGTCAGCCTGCCACCCAGCTGCCGCAGCCGGGCCCGCATGGCCGGCAGGCCGTACCCGCGCCCGCCGCCGGAACCGGCCGCGTCCGGGTCGAAGCCCCGTCCGTCGTCGGCGATGTCCAGCACGGCCTGGTCGCCCAGGAAGGACAGGGTGATCGCCGCCGCCGAGGCCCCGGCGTGCTCGCGGACGTTGGCCAGCGCGCCCTGGGCGATCCGCAGCAGCGCGGACTGCGTGGCGGCGGGCAGCGGTGCGGGCGTGCCGTCCAGGTGGAAGCGGACCGGCAGCCCGCTCTCGGCGGACTCCCGCTCGGCCAGCGCCCGCAGTGACCGGTCCAGGGTGGCGCCGTCGGCCAGCTCGGCCGGGGCGAGGTCGTGGACGAAGCGGCGGGCCTCGGCCAGGTTCCGGGAGGCCACCTCGGCGGCGGTCCGGACGTGGGTACGGGCGGTCGCCGGATCGGTGTCCCAGGTGCGCTCGGCGGCCTGCAGCAGCATCCGCTGGCTGGACAGGCCCTGTGCCAGGGTGTCGTGGATCTCCATCGCCAGCCGCTCGCGTTCGGCGAGGGTGCCCTCCCGTCGTTCGGTGGCGGCGAGTTCGCGCCGGGTGCGGACCAGGTCGGCGATCAGCGCCCGCTGCCGGGTGGCCTGCCGGGCCATGAACAGGAAGACCCCGGTGGCCAGCGCGGCCACCGCGGGCGGCAGCAGGACGAGGGTGGCGTCCGTCCCGCCGGGCAGCCGGACCTCGGCGATCACCACCAGCAGCGTCAGCGCCGCCACCAGCGGGATCGCCGCCTTCGCGGGCAGCGCCCGCAGCGCGGTGTAGATCAGCGGGACGGCGCACCAGGCGAAGCTCGGGGCGAGCAGCACCAACACCACCCAGAGCGCGACCACCAGGGCCAACGGCCACCGGCGCGGCCGGCCGGGCGCGGGCAGGCGGCGGTGGTCCAACCAGGAGGCGGCCGGCCGGGCGACGGCCAGGGCGGCGCTCAGCCCGATCACCCAGGGGATCCAGGGGCTCCCGGCGTGGTGGGTGAGGTAGCGGCTGAGCGAGGCGGCGAGCAGCAGCAGGAACGCGGAGTCCAGCAGCAGAGCCAGCCGGCCCGCGTCCGGGTCCCCGGCGTCGCGGCCGCCGACGGACCGGCGGGCGGACCGGCCGGTGGACGGGCGGGGCAGCTGCACGGGTGGCTCCTGGCGGTACGCGGCGCGCGGCGCGCGGCACACGGTGCGAGGTGCCAGCGCTCAGCGCACTGACCTGCGCCGATCCCTCGATGGTGACCCGTCCGGCCCGGCCCCGCATCAGCCGATCGGTTGACGGCACCGTCCCCCATCATGTCCGGACGGTCGCGCCGGAACGTCGATGCCGCGCGCCCGGATCCGGCCGGAGGATCGAAGCAGAGCCGGGCGGTCCCCCCGCCGCCCGGCCCCGAATCCGCCGCGGCCCGATCCGCCGTGCGGGCCGCGGACCCCGCAGATCCGTTGAGGAGCTGGACCATGAAGAAGACCTCCGTGCGCACCCGGGTGCTGACCGGCACCGTCGCCGTCGCCGCGCTCGCCGCCGCCGGTGTGGGCGCCGTCTCGGCCAGCGCCGAGACCACCGAGACCCCGGCCGCGCCGGCCGCCGTCAAGGTCGACACCCAGAACAAGAACCTGGCCCAGAGCGCCGGTCTGACCATCGACGCCGCCACCCGCGCCGCCCAGGCCGCCCTGGACGCGGCCACCAAGGCCGGCCAGCACGTCTCGGTCGCCGTGGTCGACCGCGACGGCGTCACCCGGGTCCTGCTCAAGGGCGACGGCGCCGGCCCGCAGGCCCCGGAGTCGGCCGAGCGCAAGGCCTTCACGGCGGTCTCCTGGAACGCCCCGACCTCGGAGCTGGCCAAGCGCCTCGCCCAGGCCCCCAACCTGAAGGACATCCCGGGCACGCTGTTCCTGGCAGGTGGTGCGCCGGTGCAGGCCAAGGGCGCTCCGGTCGCCGGCATCGGTGTCGCGGGCGCGCCCAGCGGCGACCTGGACGAGCAGTTCGCGCAGGCAGGCGTCGCCGCCCTGGCGAAGTGACGCACCCGGCCGGTCGGCCCACCCCCGTGGCCGACCGGCCGGACCCGTGTTCCGGGCTGAGCGCCGCGGTGTCCTCGTTCGGGTGAACACCGGGAGGGTCGTCGCAGAACAGGCGATGACCCTTTGAAAAGCCGGTGTCGTTGTCAGTGCCGCGTGGCAGGCTTCCCGGTATGACGGCGTGGACCCTCAACGACATCGAACGTGCGATCCGCTCCTCCTGGGGTGTCGACACCTGTGCGCCCGAGGACCTGGCCCACTGGCGTCCCGACAATCCCGCCCGCGGCCAGTGCGGGGTGACATCGCTGGTGGTGAACGACCTGCTCGGCGGCGAGCTGATGATGGGCGAGGTGCGCGTCGACGGGGTCCGGACGGACCTCCACTGGTGGAACCGCTTCGCCACCGGCTTCGAGATCGACCTCACCCGCGAGCAGTTCGGGCCGGACGAGCTGGTCGGCCCCGGCCGCCCGGTCGCCCGTCCGGGCCGCCCCGGCCGGCTCCAGGCCCAGTACGAGTTGCTGCGCCACCGGGTGGTGGCCGAGCTGGAACGCGGAACCGCCGCGAACCGCAGCCACCGGCGTGCGCGCGTCTGCGCCTGACCACCCCGGCGCCCGACCACTCCGGCCGTCCGAGCACCCCGGCGCCCGACGACTCCGGAACTGAACCACTCCGGCGCCCGACGACTCGGAAGCCGAGCCACCCCGGCACCGGGCCGCCCTGACGTACAGTCGGCCACGACCGGACGGCTGCGGATACGGCTACGGCGACGGGAGTGCGCGGATGACCGGGACGACGACGGTCGGTTTCGTGGGGCTGGGCGCGATGGGGCAGGGCATGGCCGGCAGCCTGCTGCGGGCCGGCCACGCGGTACGGGTCTGGAACCGTTCGCCCGAGCCGGTGGCCGCCCTGGTGGCCCAGGGCGCGGAGGCGGCCGGCACGGTCGCCGAGGTCTTCGCCGCCGACACGGTGGTCTCCATGCTGGCCAACGACGAGGCGTTCGAGCGGCTGCTGCTCGACCCCGGGCTGCTGGCGGGCGCGGGCGCGACCCTGCACGTCAACATGGCCACCGTCTCGCTGGCGCTCGCCGAGCGCGCCGAAGCGCTGCACGCCGAGCACGGCATCGGCTACGTCGCCGCGCCGGTCCTCGGCCGGCCCCCGGTCGCGGCGGCGGGCCGGCTCAACATCCTGGCCGCGGGCGCGCCGGAGCTGCTGGAGCGGGCCGAGCCGCTGTTCGCCGCGATGGGCGAGCGGACCTGGCGGTTCGGCGACAGCCCCCGGCAGGCCAACACCGCCAAGATCAGCACCAACTTCCTGCTGGCCTGCGCGATCGAGTCGATGGCCGAGGCGTGCAGCCTGGCCGAGGCCCACGGGGTGCGGCCCACCGACCTGGTCGAGATGCTCACCGGCACGCTCTTCCCGGGGCCGGTCTACTCCGGCTACGGCTCGATGGTCGCGGAACGCCGCTACGAGCCGGCCGGGTTCCGGCTGCCGCTCGGACTCAAGGACGTCGGCCTCGCCCTCGCGGCCGGGACCGAGCGCAACGTCCCGCTGCCGTTCGGCGGCATCCTGCGGGACGCCTTCCTGGACGCGCTGGCCCACGGCGACGGGGACAAGGACTGGGCCGCCGTCGCCGAGGTCGCCCGTCGCCGGGCCGGGCTGCCGGACTGACGGGCGACGGGCTGCCGGGCTGACCCACCTGCGGTTCTCCGGGGCGCGGGCGTGGAATAACCGGCGCGCGACGGGTGCTCGCACCTCCGTCCGCAGCACCCGACCGGGGGAGTGTCCGATGTCCGACCAGCCGTCCGGCGCCCAGGCGCCACGCCGTTTCCTGTTCCTCGACGCGAGCGCGCGCGTCGGTGGCAACTCCGAGCGACTCGCCCGGCTGGCCGCCGAGTCGAGCCTGCCGGCCGGCGCGGAGCAGCGCTGGCTGCGGCTCGCCGACCACCCGCTGCCGCCCTTCCAGGACCTGCGGCACACCGGTGACGGCCGCTACCCCGAGCCGGTCGGGCACGAGCGGACCCTGCTGGAGGCCACCCTCGAAGCCACCGACCTGGTCTTCGTCGCGCCGCTGTACTGGTACTCGCTGCCGACCACCGCCAAGCTCTACCTCGACTACTGGTCGGCCTGGTTCCGGGTGCCCGGCCTGGACTTCCGCGCCGCGCTCCGCGGCGGCACCGTCTGGGGCGTCACCGCCCTCGCCACCGGGGACGACAAGGCCGAGCCGCTCATCGGCACGCTCCGGCTGACCGCCGAGTACATGGGGATGCGCTGGGGCGGCGCGCTGCTCGGCAACGGCACCCGCCCGGGGGACGTCCTGCGCGACGAGCGGGCGCTGATCGCGGCCAAGTCCTTCTTCGCGGACTGAGGCTCCCCGGCCTCCCGCGGAGTGACGCATTCACGCCATTCCGGCCCGTGCGGTACCGTCGTCCGGACGTGTACCCGTCACTCTGCGGCCATCTCCTGGCGAAGCGCAAAAGCCTTACGGGCGGATGAAGTTGGACGATTCGGGCGCTCCGGGGCCGGGTGCGGGCCACAGCACGGCACCTGCCTTCCGGAGTGGCTGGATCGTTCGGTACTCTCCGTCGGACTTTCAGCTTCGCGGGGGGTTACGCGGCGTCTGCGGCCGCCCCCTCGCGCCCGGGCCTCGCCCGGACACTTCCGTGAGGTCTCCTTGTCCATACGTCGCAGTCTTGCCCTTGCCGGCGCCGCCGCGCTCGCGTCCTCGCTCGTGCTGGCCGGTGCCCAGGGCGCCATGGCGGTTGGTGTCACCGGCACCCCGTCCGCCACCGCCCCGGCCGAGAAGGCGGGCCACCAGGCCCTCGACCTCTCGGTGCACGGCGTTCCCGGCACCTTCATCGCCGGTGGTGACGCCCGCGAGTTCACCTACCGGATCGACAACTCGACGAAGACCGACTTCGTCGCCTTCCCGCTGCTGAAGTTCAAGAACAAGGCGGGCACGCTCAAGGCGAAGGACCTCAAGCTCGAGTACCAGCTGCTGGCCGGGCTGCCCGGCGGCGGCACCTGGAAGACCGCCGTCATCGCCCCCGGCGGCGGCGACGGCGACGACAGCGCCGTGCTGATGTTCCTCGGCGACGTCACCGCCGGCGGCGACGCCGCCGACGACGCGCTGCTCTTCATCCCCCAGGGCAAGGGCCTCGACATCAAGGTCCGCGCCTCCTTCACCAAGGACACCCCGCTGGGCAAGGCCGGTGTCGTGCCGGTGGTCTACTCCGCCGACGCCAACGACGAGAACGACCACGGTGGCTTCAGCTGTGACGGGATCAAGGGCGCCGGCTTCACCATCAAGGCCGGCGGCGGCAAGCCCACCCCGACCCCCACCCCGACCAAGACCGGCAAGCCGAGCCCGACCGCGAGCAGCTCGCCCACGGCCAGCCACACGCCGACCTCCAGCGCGTCGCCGACCGGCACGGCCACCGCCACCGCGACGGCCACCGCGACGGCCACCTCGACCCCCACCACCGCGCCGACGAAGCCCACCGCCGAGCCGACGACGCCGACCACGGCGCCGACCACCCCGGCCACCGGCACCGGTTCGCCGTCCGCCTCGCCGTCCGACTCCGGTGCGACCGGCGCCCCGGTGCCGTCCGGCGACAGCAGCACCGACGCCCCGCAGCCGATCGACTTCCCGGTGCAGAACCCGACCGTCACCCCGCCGAAGATCACCCCGGCCGGTGTCACCAAGGCCAAGACCGCCGCCGCCAACGCGGACAAGTCCCTCGCCACCACCGGTGGCGGTGATCACACCACCGCGATCGCGGCCACCGGCGGCGCCGTCCTGGTCGCCGGTGTCGGCACCCTCGTGGTGCTGCGTCGTCGCAAGTCGGGCCAGCAGAGCTGACCCCGGGGGGAGCTCCGTGAGTGCCGCCGTGTCGCCCGGCCGTCCGTTCGTACGGACAGCCGGGCGGCACGGACGGTACTTCTCCGTCACATAGGATGTCCGGCCGGAGGGGGGCGGAACGGCGGGGAGAGGGACAGGTGCGGGTAGTACGTACGGCACAGACCACCACCGACTACGAAGCCACGACCGGGCGGATCGCGGGACTTCCGCTCCGCAGGCACCACGTCCTGCTGACCGCCTGGACGATCCTCTGGTTCTTCCTGGTCGAGCCCAGCGGCGGGTTCTCCTGGCACTACCTGCGCCAGGGCGAGCAGCTGCTCTTCAGCCACCAGGCCGACGGCGGCCTCTCGCTCTACGCCCAGCACCCCGAGCTGCAGATCGGCCCGGTCAGCCTGGCCGCCGCCCGGCTCACCGCCCCGTTCTCACCGCACGTCGGCCAGCTGGTCGCCGAGGCGGTGAGCGCCGGGCTCGGCCTGGTGATGCTGGTCCTGATCGGCCGCACCGCCGCCCTGTACTACCTGGGCACCGGCACCAACCACCGCCGGCTCCAGCAGCGCCTGCTGATCGCCGGACTGGCGTTCATCCCGATGTGGGTCGAGGTCTCGGTCCGCTTCGCGCACCTGGACGACGTCCTCGCGCTGTTCTTCACCACCCTCGCCGCGCACGCCCTGGCTCGCGGCAAGCCCACCCAGGTCGCGATCTTCCTGGCCCTGGCGGTGGACTCCAAGCCCTGGGCGATAGCCTTCGCCCCGCTGATCCTGGCCCTGCCCCGGCCCGCCTGGCTGCGCACCGTGATCTGGTGCGGCGTCCTGGTGGCGGTCGCCTGGCTGCCGTTCTACCTGGGCAACCTGGACACCCTGGCGGCCGCCAAGTTCACCATCCCGAACCAGCCCGCCTCCGCGCTGCGCTGGTTCGGGGTCACCGACCCCTCCACCCCCTGGTGGGACCGCCCGACCCAGTTCGCGCTCGGCATCGGCCTCGGCTGCGTCGCCGTCTGGCGCGGCCGCTGGCCGGCCGTGGTGCTGCTCGGCGCGGACGCCCGGATCCTGCTCGACCCGAGCGTCTACACGTACTACACGGCCTCGATCCTGCTCGGCACCCTGCTCTGGGACGCGGTCGGGCAGAAGCGGCTGGTCCCGTGGTGGAGCTGGATCGCGCTGGCCGCGCTGTACGGCGGCACGCTGTTCCTCCCGTCCGACTCGGCCCGCGGCTTCGTCCGGCTCGCCTTCGTGGTGGTCTCCGCCGGGTACGTGCTGTTCTGGCCCACCCAACAGACCCGGCGACCCCGCCCCCCGGCCCAGGGCGGCGACGGACGCCGCCGCACCGCCCGGCGGCGCGAGCGGGTGCTGGTCGGCGCGGGCACCTGAGACCCTCCGCGGCGACGGCTTGACCCTCACGCGACGTGAGAGCGGAGGGTTGTGGTCAGCACCAGGGAGGGAACCCGGATGAACGAGGACCAGGGCTACTCGGTCGGCGTCGTGGCGAAGATCGCCAAGGTCACCGTCCGCACCCTGCACCACTACGACGAGATCGGACTGCTGTCCCCCGCGGGCCGCACCCGGACCGGCTACCGCCGGTACGTGGACGCCGACCTCGACCGGCTGCAGCAGATCCTGTTCTACCGCGAGCTCGGATTCCCCCTGGAGGAGATCGCGGCGATCCTGGACGACGACTCGGTCAGCCCGAGCGAACACCTCCGGCGGCAGCACCGACTGCTCACCGACCGGATCAGGCACCTCCAGGAGCTCGCCACCGCCGTCGAACACGCCATGGAGGCACGCAGGATGGGCATTCAGCTGACCCCGGAGGAGAAGTTCGAGATCTTCGGTGAGGGCTACCGCGAGGAGTGGGAGCAGGAGGCCGAGCAGCGCTGGGGCGACACCGAGGCCTGGGCCGAGTCCCAGCGCCGCACCGGCGGCTACACCAAGGCCGACTGGCAGCGCATCCAGAACGAGATGACCGAGCTCAACAACGGTCTGGTGGAGGCGGTCACCGCCGGCGAGCCCGCCGACGGCACCGCGGCCATGGACCTCGCCGAGGCCCACCGGCAGCACATCTGCCGGAACTTCTACGACTGCACGTTCACCATCCACCGCGGTCTGGCGTGCCTGTACGTCTCGGACCCGCGCTGGACCAGCACCTACGAGGACCTCGCCCCCGGCCTGGCGCAGTGGCTGCACGACGCCATCCTCGCCAACGCGGACCGGAGCGAGAAGGCGTAACCGCCGCCACGGGGGAGCCGGCGGCCACGGGGGAGCCGCCGGTGCCGGGGGAGCCGGTGGCTACGCCACCCCGCGCCCGAAGGAGCGCCGGTAGGCGGTCGGCGAGGTGCGCATCACCCGACCGAAGTGGTGGCGGAAGGTCGCCGCGCTCTCGAAGCCGACCGCCGCGGCGATCTCCTCCACCGTCCCGTCCGGGGACTCCAGCAACGACAGACTGGCCGCGATGCGCTGGGTGACGACCCAGCGCATCGGGCTGGTGCCGTTGCGCGCGGTGAAGTGCCGCAGGTACGAGCGGTCCGACATCCGGGCCGCCCGGGCCAGCACCGAGACGGTCAGCTGGCCGGCCAGGTGGTCCAGCGCCCACTGCATGCTGCGGGCGATCCCGTCGTCCTCCTCCTCGACCGGCCGGACGGCGGCCTCGATGAACTGCGCCTGCCCGCCGTCCCGGTGCGGCGCCACCACGAAGCGCCGGGCCACGGTGTTGGCCACCTTGGCGCCGTGGTCCCGCCGGACCAGGTGCAGGCACAGGTCGATCCCCGCCGCGCTGCCCGCGCTGGTGAGCACGTCACCGTTGTCCACGTACAGCACGTCCGGGTTGACCAGCACCTTCGGGTAGCGCTGCTGGAGCAGTTCGGCGTACCGCCAGTGGGTGGTGGCCTCCCGGCCGTCCAGCAGCCCGGCGGCGGCCAGCGCGAAGGCGCCCGAGCAGATCGACACGATCCGGGCGCCGCGCTCGTGCGCCGTCCGCAGCGCCTCGACCAGTTCGGGGGACACTTCGCCGCTGAAGGCGTTGCGCACCCCCGGGACCACCACGGTGTCGGCGGCCGCCAGGTCGTCCAGCCCGTACTTGGCGGTCAGCGCGAAGCCGCCCACCGCGTCCAGCTCCGTCCCGGGCCGGTCGGCGCACACCTTCAGCCCGTACCAGGGCGCGGCCAGCAGGCCGCTCAGCTCCGGCCGCGCCAGCCCGAACACCTCGACCACCACGCCGAGTTCGAACGGCGCCATGCCCTCGAAGGCGTACACCGCGACATCGTGCACGGGCTCCGGGCGACGGCCGATGACGACGGCCACCGGGCGCGACCGGACGTCCGCGCCGGTGCCCGCGCCGGCCGTGCTCTCGACGTGCTGCCCGGCGTGCTGCTCGGCCATGCGAACCCCCTGCTCACGGGTGGCGGAATCCCGGTGAGTGTAGCCGTCGCGGCCACCTCGAAACTTTTCGCGAATCCCCCTGCAACCTCTACGCCCGTCACACGTCCATTGCTACGGGGGTGGAGAGAACCGGGCCGAGGGTGGCTGCGAGGATCTCCCCGATCACGATCTTGATCAGGTGACCTGACGGTCCGGCGAACGCCGTCACCGTCCCGGGGGAAAGCAGACCGTACATGTCCATGGCCATCGGGCCGATCGCCGTGCCGGCGGGGCGGCGCGGCTTCTCCGTCCGCGGCGTGGTCGCCGCGCTGTTCGGCGCGCAGGAGGCCCAGGAAGCCGGCGCGCCGACCGCCGACCTCGGCTCCGACCGACAGGCGGCACAGCGCCGTTCCGGCTTCCGGCTGCTGCGCGGCGGGCGCAAGCCCGCGGAGGAGCGGCCCACCCTGACCGACCTGTACCACGCCCACCGGCTGGGCCTGGTGCGGATGGCCGTGCTCCTGGTGGACCACCAGGACCTGGCCGAGGACGTCGTGCAGGAAGCTTTCACCCAGCTCTACCAGCGCCATGGCGAGAACCTGGACGACCTCGACAACGCCCTTGGATACCTGCGGACCTCGGTGGTCAACGGCGCCCGCTCGATGCTGCGCCGCCGCAAGACCGCCCGGGAGTACGTGCCCCCGCACGAGGCCGACGCGCCCTCCGCCGAGGACCACGCGGTGCTCAACGACGAGCACCGGCGAGTCCTCGTCGCCCTGCAGGAGTTGACCCCCCGCCAGCGTGAGGTGCTGGTGCTGCGCTACTGGTCCGACATGTCGGAGGCGCAGATAGCCGAGACCCTGGGACTCTCCCGGGGTGCCGTGAAGTCCACCGCCAGCCGGGCCCTGGACGCCTTGGAAAAGCACCTGGAGAAGGTTCGATGACCGACAAGTTCCCCCGCCCGGGCGGCGGTGACGGCGACGGGCCGGCCGAGACCCCGACGGAACGGCTGCTCCGCGAGGCGATGAATGCCCGGGCCTCCATGGTCAACGCCCACGACCTGCGCCCGGCCGCACCCCCGAAGGGCCGGATCCGCAGGCTCCGCCCGGTGTACCTGACCACCGCGCCGATCCTCGCCCTGGCCGCGTCCCTGGCCATCGGCGTGCTCGCCATCCACGGTGACCCGGTCGCCAAGCAGGACGTCCCCCCGCCCCCGGCCGCCAGCATCACCACCTCCCCGAGCCCGACGGCCACCCCGACCCCGACGGACACCCCGAGCCCGACGCCCACCCCCACCCCCACCGACACCGGCACCCCGACCGGTGACGCGGAGACGGACGTCCCGCTCGCGGACGCCACCCCGTCCTCCGCTCCCCCGGCGACCGGCTCGGCGAGCTCGTACACCCTCCGGGGAGTCAAGTTCAAGGTCCCGGCCGGCTGGAAGGCCGTACCGGTCTCGCCCGACCGGGTCTGCGTCCTGAGCCCGGGCGCCCCCACGGACCCGCAGCAGAACTGGGAGCCGGCGCGGTGCGAGCCGTACGGCGTCCTGGTGGTGGCCTACAACAGCCCGGACGACGTCGGGAGCGGCGCCTGGCCCACGACGGCCGACCTGGCCTCCGACGGCGGCTGGGGTCACCAGCCGAACTGCCCCATCTGGGGGCGGCCCTACTTCCCGGCCAACGGCTACTCCTCGGTCGGCGCGCCGGTGCGGACCAAGCCCACCGTGGCGGGGAAGACGATCGACAAGACGCAGTGGAACGTCGGCTGCAATGCCGGTGACACCTTCACGGCCCAGCTGTGGGGCATGAGTTCGGACCTGGTCTTCGTCGTGGCGAACGGGCTCAAGGGGGACTACCAGGCGGGCCTGGCGACGATCGTCAACAGCCTGGACGTGAGCGGCCACAAGGTGCCGAGCCCGACGTCCACCCCGACCGCGGCGACCGGCAAGGACATCGCCGTCAATATCGACGCCGACGGTCTCGGCGCCGGGCAGCAGGTGTCCACGAACGGCACTCCGGTGACGTTCACGGTGACGTACCGGAACACCGGCCAGAAGACCTACGAGCAGATCCAGCCGCTGGTGTACACCAAGGAGTACTCGGGGACCCCGCCGAGCCCGGTCCTCCTGATGAACGCAGGCAAGCTGGAGCGTCAGGACGCAGGCTCCTGGTCCCAGATTCCGCTCTCGGTCGGTGGCGGCATGGACTACGCGATGGTGAACAAGGCGGCCTATTTCCGGCTCGCGCCGGGCGAGAGCCGGAAGGTGACGTACCGGATCTCCCTGGACCCGGCGGACGGGCCCGGGGAGATGCCGCTGGTGGCCCAGGCGGCGCTGCCGTACCCGTCGACGGCGCCGCTGACCGTCCTGGGAGAGGTGAGCCAGGTGGTGAGGGTCGTGAAGTAACCCTCCCGAGGGGCCGTTCTTGAGGCGCTGTGACCAGGATCTTCCCTGGTCGCGGCGCCTTTCGGCGTTCCGGGGCGAGGCCGCGAAAAAATTTCCGAACCCACCTGCAACCCCCTGCGGGGATGGACGTCTATCAGGGTGAGAGGCGGGGAGAGCGAGCCGGCGGGGCCGGAGCTCGGGCCGGCTCCTCGGGGCGCGAAGACAAGGCGCCCGTTCATCCGATCACCACCATCACCGTGTCCTCTGGGGGGACTGTCACATGAACGCGTCCGTTATCACCCGTATTGCGAAGATTGTCCCGCTCGCCGTCGTCGCCGCCATCGGCGCCGCCGCCTGCACCTCGCCCGAGACCGGCTCCCAGGCCGCTCCGACCGCCGCCCGTTCGGCCGCGCCCGCGGTGTCCGCCCCGGCGACCCCGGCCGCCACCCCCGCGGCCCCTGCTCCGTCCGCGCCTGTCACCTCGGCCCCGACCTCGGCCCCGACCTCGGCGCCCACCACGGCCGCCGCCGCAGCGCCGGTCGCCGCCAAGACCCCCAAGGCCCAGGCTCCGGCCGCCAAGTCCCCGCAGAGCGGCACCGGCACCACCGCCCCCTCCACGCGGAAGCCCGCGTCGGCCGGCGGAATCGGGATCACCTTCGACGGCCTGGGCGAGGGCCGGCGGATCCAGGTGGGTGACAAGGTCTCCTTCTCGGTGACCTGGAAGAACAACGACTCCTCGGGCAGCCGTCAGGTGGCGCCGGTGGTGGCGACCCAGCAGTACGAGGGCGCACCGTGCTCGATGGTGCTCGCGATGGCGGAGGGCACGCTGGAGCGCAAGGACGCCTCCGGCTGGAAGGCCCTGCCGTCGCTGAGCCAGGGCGGCGGCATGGACTACGCCTTCACCGGCAACGATGCGGCCTTCACCCTGGCCGCAGGAGAGAGCCGGACGGTCGAGTACCGGATGCGGCTGGACGTGAGCAACCGTCCGGGCAGCCTGGCCGTCGAGGCGGACGCCCCGGTCCCGCACGCCGCGTCGTTCAAGGACATGGCGAAGAGCGTGGTGACCACGAAGGTCGTCGACGACCACCGCCCGGTGGTGAACTCGGTCTCCGACCCGAGCCTGCTGGTCTTCGGCGGCGCCCCGACCGAGTTCTCCTACACGCTCTCCTCGCCGGACGGGGTCACCCGGCTGCACCCGTCGGTGTTCCTGTCCGCCCGGAACAGCCAGCAGCTGTCCGCGTCGGACGTGGTGGTGCAGGCGAAGGTCGGCAACGAGTGGAAGACCTTCAAGACGGTCCAGGACTGCAACGGTCGGCTCGGGGTGGAGCCGGCCGAGCTGGCGGACACCCTCTCGGGCAGCTCGGTCTCGTACACCTTCCGGGTCGCGGTGGCGCGGTTCGCCGGGCCGGTGGCCATCGAGGTCGGCGGGGTCGCGGGCGGCCACCACAGCGCGGACTCCCTGGTCCAGCCCTACAGCAAGGGCTGAGCCCGCAGCGGACGGGGTGCCCCCGCCGAAGCCGAAGGGGCCGGCCTCCCACTGCTCGGGAGGCCGGCCCCTTCATGGTGTCCGTGGTGCGGTGGCTCAGGCGAGCGAGGCCATCCACGCCTCGACGTCCTCGGAGCGGCGCGGCAGCCCCGCCGAGAGGTTCTCGTTGCCCTCGGCGGTGACCAGGATGTCGTCCTCGATCCGGACGCCGATGCCGCGGTACTCCTTGGGCACGGTCAGGTCGTCCTGCTGGAAGTACAGGCCGGGCTCGACGGTGAGCACCATGCCGGGCACCAGCAGGGCGTCGACGTGCTCCTCGCGGCGCGAGTGGGCGCAGTCGTGGACGTCCAGGCCGAGCATGTGGCCGGTGCCGTGCAGGGTCCAGCGGCGCTGCAGGCCGAGCTCCAGGACCTTCTCGACGTCGTACGCCGAGGCGTCCAGCAGGCCCCAGGCGAGCAGGCGCTCGGCGAGGACGCGCTGCGAGGCCTCGTGGAAGTCGCGGAAGCGGGCGCCCGGCTTGACCGCGGCGATGCCGGCCTCCTGGGCGTCGTACACCGCGTCGTAGATCTTGCGCTGCAGCTCGGTGAAGCGGCCGTTGATCGGCAGGCTGCGGGTGACGTCGGCGGTGTAGAGGGTGTGGGTCTCCACGCCGGCGTCCAGCAGCAGGAGCTCGCCGGGGCGCACGTCGCCGTCGTTGCGGACCCAGTGCAGGGTGGTGGCGTGCGGGCCGGCCGCGGCGATGGTGCCGTAGCCGACGTCGTTGCCCTCGACCCGGGCGCGGCGCCAGAAGGTGCCCTCGATCCAGCGCTCCGAGGTGGCGACGGCCTGGCCGAGCTCGCGGACCACGTCGGTGAAGCCGTTGACGGTGGCGTCGCAGGCGGCGCGCAGCTCGCCGATCTCCCACTCGTCCTTGACCAGCCGCAGGCCGCTGAGGAACTCCTTGAACTCGGCGTCCTTGTCGGCGTCCAGCACCTCGGCCAGCGCGGCCTCCAGGCCGGCGTCGTAGCCGCGGACGATGCGGGTCGGCACGGCGGCGTCCTTGGCCCGCTCGGCCAGCTCCTCGGCGGCCTTGCGGACGTCGCGCGCGGGCAGGCCGAGCAGCTGCTCCTGCTCGGTCAGGCTGTGTCGGCGGCCGACCCACAGCTCGCCGTAGCCGTCCAGCCAGAACTCGCCGTTCTCGCGGTTCGAGCGGGGCAGCAGGTACAGGGTGAACTCGTGGCCGGCCTCGCCGGTCGGCTCGGCGACCAGCACCGCGTCCTCGGTCTGGTCACCGGTGAGGTGCACGTACTCGCTGGCGGCGCGGAAGTTGTAGTCGGTGTCGTTGGCGCGCACCCGCAGGTTGCCGGCGGGGACGACCAGGCGCTGGCCCGGGTAGGCGGCGGAGAGCTTGGCGCGGCGCTCGGCCGCGTACGGGGCCTGGGCGATCGGGGCGAGGCCGTGCAGCTCGGTGTCGGCCCAGCCGGACTTCATCGAGGCGGACAGCTCGTCCGAGATCTCGCCGTAGAGGCCGTTCTTGCGGCCACTGAACTGCTGCGGCTCCTCGCCGCCCTCGGCCTCGGGGTTCTCGGCCACCGCGGGGGTCCGGTCCTCGGTCACGTGCAACGCCTCCTTGGGGGGTGGTACCGCCGCCCGTCGGGGGAGGTGTCGGATCGCGACACGCGCGGGCGGCCGTGCGTCCATGGTACGGACGCCCGGCCGCTCACCGATTCGGGGTTCGTATGCCTACTCGAAGCGCGCCGCCAGCATCATCAGGTCGTCGGTGGCCGGGGCGGCGTCCGGGCCGGGGCAGACGGCCAGCAGGTGGGCGCAGAGCCGGTCCGGGGCGATCCGCACGTCGCGCGGGGCGTCGGCGGCGGCCCGGCGCAGGTTGGCCTGCCCGGCGTGCAGGGTCGGGCCGCAGCGGCGGGCCAGGCCCTCGGTGTAGAGCAGCAGGGTGTCGCCGCGCTCGGCGGTGAACTCCACCCCGGGGGCCTCCCAGCAGGTCAGCATGCCGAGCGGGGCGGAGAGCGAGGTCTCGACGAACTCGGCGCCGTGCCGGCCGACCAGGATCGGCGGGCAGTGCCCGGCGCCGGCGAGGGTGATCCGGCGCTCCTCGGGCTCGACCCAGGCGTAGACGGCGGTGGCGGTGCGGCTCGGCTCGGTGGTCTTGAGCAGCAGCTCCAGGTCGCCGAGGACGGAGACCGGGTCCTCGCCCTCCAGCACCGCGTACGCCCGCAGCGCGGCCCGGACCCGGCCCATCGCGGCGGCCGCGCCGGGGGCGGAGCCGGGGCCCGCGCCGGGGCCGTCGCCGGAGACCGAGCCGACGGTGAGGCCGACGGTGCCGTCCGGCAGCGGGATGGCGTCGTACCAATCGCTGCCGCAGGAGTGGTCCAGGCCGGCCGGGAGGAGCCGGGCGGCCAGCCGCAGCCCGTCCGGCTGGGGGAGGTGGTCCGGCAGCAGACCGCGGCGCAGCGCCTCGGTGGTGCGGCGGGTGCGTTCGGCCTCCAGCTGCTTGGCGAGCAGCGGGGCGGCGATCTCGCAGTAGCGGAGGGCGAGTTCGCGCCGGCGGTCGGTGGGCTCGGCGGGCCGGTCGTAGAACCAGACGGCGGCCGCGAGCGGGCCGTCCTCGGCGGTGGCGAGCGGCAGGCCGAAGGCGCCGCCGAGGCCGAGGTGGACGGCGAGTTCGCGCAGCCGGGCGCCGATGGCCGGGTCCTCGGCGAGGTCGGCGGAGTGCAGCTGTTCGGGTCGGTCCTGTTCGCGCAGCAGCCGGGCGAGCAGGCTCTGCTCGGTCGGGACGGTCTCCAGGGCGCCGAGGCTGGCCCGGTCGAGGCCGAGGCCGACCGGCTGGCCGAGGCCGCCGTCGGGCATCAGGGTGACCAGGACGCCGCGGCCGGCGCCGAGCAGTGCGGCGCCGGAGGCGAGGACGGCGTCCAGGGTGGCGGTGAGGCCGCGGGCGCGGGCGAGCCGTCCGGTGTGCTCGTGCAGGCTGGTGATGTCGGACAGACGTCCGGCCAAACGGTCCTGCACGGTGGCGGCGGACGGTGCCGTGAGGTCGTCCGCGGTGCCCTCCGGCGGGTCGGCGGGGGCGAGCAGGCCGGGCGGGTCGAGGACGGTGAGCCCGCCCGCGCAACCGGGTTCGCCCAGCTCGGCGGTCGTCGGCGACGGGTGGGACGTCGACGCGTGGGACTCGGTCATGCCGCCACTCCTGACGCGGTGCTACGTGCCATGCGAAACCCCCAGATACGGCCCGATGAGGAGCGAGCACGGCCAAAGGGCGTGTTTCGCCTCGATTCGCTACTACTCGTCATTGATCGACAGCAATGCCACCACTTCTACACAGGCCATTCGGGGCATGTCCAGATCCAGGACGACGCGATGGCCGGTTCCACAGCGTCATCACTCCGGTCGGAGGGCGCGCGTGGTCGGTGCGCGCGCCGGTCGGGTCCGGAGGCATGGAGCGGGCCGGGAGCGGGCAGAACCGAGAGGACGGACCGGGCGGCCGTCCGGATCGTAATGTCCGTGCCGCCCGTGCGGCGGGCTGTCCGGAAGTCTCTCACTCGTACGGTGGAACCAAGCGCGCCCGGGCGGCGTCCATCCGGTCGCATACGGGATTCTCGTTCCAAGGGCTGTTCCATTGCGCGGCCCTTCTCATGTCGTGCTCCACACCGTGCTCCACGTCGTAGCCGCGCCGTCCGCCATGCCGCCCGCCCCCGCTTCGCGCCGCCCGGGGCCGTGCCGTCGCGGGCCCGCGTGGCGAGTCCCGCCGGATGCCGTGGGGCGGAGCGAACCGAGCGGTCAGGGAAAGGAACGAGCGCCATGCGTGAGAACCCGAAGAGCCGGTCGCAGGAGTCGTCCGCCCGGCTGGACGCGGCCCTGACGGCTGCCGTCGAACACCGCTGGCCCGTGGTGCCGGGAACCGTCCTGTGCGGCGGGCGCTGTTCCTGTGGCGACCCGGACTGCCCGGTGCCCGGCGCGCATCCGCACGACCCCTCGCTGCTGGCCGCCACCACGGACGCCCGGATGGTGCGCTGGTGGTGGGAGCGGCAGAGCCCGGACGCGCCGGTACTGGCCGCCACCGGCTGCGCCGTTTCGGCGGTCTCGCTGCCCGCGGCGGCCGGGGCCCGGGCCTTGGTCCATCTGGGCGCGCTGCGGCTGCCGCTCGGCCCGGTGCTGGCGATGCCGGGCCGCTACGCGTTCCTGGTGGCCCCGTACTCGCTCGACGTGCTCGGCGAGATGCTCTCCCAACTCCCCTGGGTGCCAGGCTCGTTGCGCTACCACGGGCCGGGCGGCTTCCTGCCGCTGCCGCCCGGCGGGGCGGCCGGCCGGGTGCGCTGGGTGCTGACGCCGCGGCCGTCGGTGGACGGCGGGGTCTGGCTGCCGCAGGTCGGGCCGCTGCTGGGTGAGTTGGTGGACGCGACGGTCCGGCTGGACAGTGGCCGCTCGGCGCACTGACGCGGCGCCGCCGGAAGGGTTCCGGGGCCCGCTTCGGCGGGCCGCTCCGGAAAAACAAAAGATCCGGCCGCTGGCGACGGGGGATGCACCAGCGGCCGGACTCTTTAGACAGTAACAAGGATCCGCGCCCGCGCCAATTTCCAAGGCGCCCTCCAGGCCCGGAAATTGCGGCTTCACCGCGACAATGTGACGCGTATCACCCTGATCCTGCGCGCTTTAGTTCAAGGTGACCTGACGGTTCACCAGGTTCGCGCGGGCGCGCCGCTCGTCGGCGGTCAGCGGGGTCTCGTCGGCGAGGACGGTGGCGAGCCGCTCGGCGAACTCGGCGGCCGGCTTCTCGCAGTCGGCGGCGGTCATGGCGAGCGGGAGGTCCCACACCGGGACGGTCAGGCCGTGCGCGCGGAAGGAGCCGACCAGGCGGGTGTCCGGGCCGAGCGAGGCCTCGCCGGCGGCGTTCAGCCGGGCCAGCGCGTCCAGCAGCTTCTCCTCGGGCACGGTCATCACCCAGCGCAGGTGGTTCTTGTCCGGGGTGCCGCACCAGTAGGCGGCGTCGAGGCCGGCCAGCTTCTCGGTCGGGATGGCCGAGGCGTTGGCGCGCTCCAGGGAGGCGGCGACCTCGCCGGTGGCGGACTCGGCGTCCTCCAGCCAGAACTCGAAGCCGGTGTGCACGGTGGGCGTGAACGCGGCGGTGGTGTCCAGCAGGTCCTGCAGGCGGCGCCCGCCCGGGACGGTCCGGCGGGCCGGCACCGGGGTGCCCGGCTCGGTGGCCAGGGCCAGCTCCAGGGCGTCCGCGAGGTCGCGGCTGAGGTCGCCGGAGGAGGACTGGCTCTGCAGGCCGAGCAGGATCGAGCCGTCCTGGCGGCGCAGTGCCGGCCAGGCCAGCGGCAGCACGGTGGCCAGGGTCACCGACGGGACGTCACCGGCGGCGGTCTCGGCGACCCCGGCGGCCAGCGTCAGCGGCACCGTCGCGGCCGGCACCAGCTCGCGCAGCGCCACCCAGTCGGCCTCGCCCGCCAAGCCCTCGAACGGGCGGTGCACCAGCTCCTGCACCGCGTGCGAGGCCTCCCGGCCGTGGCAGGCCTTGTACCGGCGGCCCGAGCCGCAGGGGCAGTCCTCGCGGGCCCCGACCACGGGGATCTCGCCCGTGACGGCGGTGGTGGACTGGCGCTGCGGCGCCTTCTTGGCGGCCTTCTTGCCCATGGTGCGGCTCTCCCGGGAACGGTGGTCCTTTGCTCCGGGAAGCCTACTGACGTTCCCCCGGCGCGCGGGAACGCGCCGGGGCGGGCGTCGTACGGGCGTGTGCCCGCGGACGTGCGGCTACGCGCTGCGCGCGTCGCCGCCGGTGCGCCGGGCGTGCCGGGCCCGCGCGGGCAGCGCCGCCCAGACCGTCACCTCGCCGGGCGCGTCGCGCACGCCCCAGTCGCTGGCCAGCTGGTCGACGATGCTCAGGCCGCGACCGCCCCGCGAGGTCAGCGAAGGGCTGGCGGGCAGCGGCCGGGTGGTCGCCCCGCCGTCGGTGACCTCCAGGGTGAGCACGCCGTCGGCGTGCATCTGCCAGCGGACCAGCACGCCGCCGCCCGGCTCGCCCGTACCGTCGTCGTGCTCCCGGCCGCCCGCTGCGGGGTGCGTCCCGGAGGGGACGCCGACCAGCAGTTGGTCCACCACCTCGGCCCGGGCCCCGCGGCCGAGGGCCGGCAGCGGGCCGAGCGGACGGGCGTATCGACAGGCGTTGCTCAACAGTTCGGAAAGGATCAATACGGCATCATCAATGACCGGTTCCGGTATCTGCCGGTCACCCAGATCTCGACGCAGTCGGCGCCGTACGACCCCGACACTCGCTGGGCCGTGCGGCACTGCCATGGTCGATGAAGTCGGCACTTCGCGCGCCACCATCAACGCCACCCCCGGACCTCCTTCAGCGTATGCCGAGGGATGGATGCCCCTTGGTAATGCGTCGGAAACGACTGCCGGAGGATCCCGCGAGTCCATTTCGAGCAACGCGACTCAGGGTCGACGAGAGGTCATTCCGTGCTCACCCTCCGTCGCCCGAACGCAAGAATTCCGGCAATACCGTGCGCGGAAGGTTTGACTGCCGACCAGAGTGATCAGGCTGGAGCGGTACGGCCTTCGGCCCGCCGGCCGGTCACCGCCCGAGCTGGGCCAGCACCTCCGCGGGCCGGTTGGTGATGATCGCGGACACCCCGAGCTCCAGGCAGAGCTCGACGTCGGCCGGCTCGTCCACCGTCCACACGTGCACCTGGTGCCCCAGCTCGCGCAGCCGGGGCACCAGCTGCGGCTTGGCCTTGATCAGCTCGATGCCCGGGCCGGCGATCCGCGCCCCGCCCGGCAGCGGCTTGCCCGGGCGCAGCTGGCCGAGCAGCGGCAGCATCCGTTCGATCAGGAAGACCCGCTGGTACTCCGGTGCGGCGGCGGCCACCCGGTTCAGCGCGATCGAGGAGAAGCTCATGATCCGGGCGGACGGGCGGTCGCCCTCCCGGGTCGCGCCGATCTTGAACCGCTCCAGCATCCGCAGCAGCTCGGCCTCGACCCGGCCGCGGAAGCGCACCGGGTGCTTGGTCTCGATCGCCAGGTCCACCGGGCGGCCGCAGTCCACCACCAGCTCCAGCAGGCGCTCCAGCCGCAGCACGCCGCGCAGCTCCGGGTCGGTGCTGGGACGTCCGGTCTTCCAGGCGCCAAAGTCGTACGCCTCCAGCTCGGCGAGGGTCATCGCGGAGACGGTGCCCTGGCCGTTCGAGACCCGGCCGATCCGGCGGTCGTGCACGCAGACCAGCTCGCCGTCGGCCGTCACCCGGACGTCGCACTCGACGGCGTCCGCTCCCTCGTCGAGCGCGCGCCGGTAGGCCGCGAAGGTGTGCTCGGGCAGGGCGTGGGAGGAACCGCGATGGGCGATCACCTGGACGGAGGGCGCGGTGCGCGCCGCCGACGGGGACAGGTCTGGGCTGGTCACGGGCCCAACGATAGGCGGCAGAGGTGACGCGGGGGCGAAGACGGTCCCAACCTGCGGGGCCGGTTTCGCCCCCGGTGCCTCAGGCGCCGGCGGCGCGCCGGGTCAGCGGGGTGAGCGCCCAGGTGACCAGGGCCGGCACCAGGAAGGCGAACAGCGAGGCGGAGGTCCACTCCTGCGGGGTGAAATGCAGGGCCCGCTGGGCCGAGGTCCAGAAGTCCGTCCACCAGCCGGCCACCGCGGTCGGCGCGATGAACTGGTAGACCGCGAAGCCCAGCACCCACGGCAGCAGCATCAGCCAGCGGGACGGCGCCTTCTCGGAGAGGTCCCAGCCGTGCCGGCCGGCCCCGAAGAAGTAGTCCACCGCCAGCACCGCGAGCAGCGGCACGAAGACCGAGCCGATCAGGCCGAGGAAGTTGCTGTAGGTGTCGGTGAACCTGTCGATCCGCAGTGCCAGCACGGTGGTCAGCACGCCGATCCCGCCGCTCAGCACCCGGCGGTCCACCCGCGGCAGCAGGTTCTGCAGCGACATCGCGGTCGAGTACACGTTGGCGAAGGACTGGTCGGTCTCGCGCAGCACCAGCACCAGCAGGAACAGCCAGCCGGCCCAGACGCCGAGGAAGGAGTCGAAGATCCGGCTCGGGTCGCCGTCGGACTGCAGCAGCGCCATCAGGCCGAGCACGTAGCACCAGACCTGGGCGACGGTGTAGCCGGAGAAGCTCCCCCAGAAGGACGAGCCCGCGGTGCGCGAGTGCCGGGTGTAGTCGGCGGCCATCGGGACGAAGGAGATCGACACCGCGATCATCGCGTCGGTGGCGCCCAGGAAGCCGTGCCAGTTGCCCGCGCCCGGGTCCGGTACGCCCTGACGGCCCAACTGGACGGTGAAGTACACCATCGCGACCGCGACCGCCCCGGCCACGAAGCGGCGCAGCACCGCGATCGCGCCCAGCGGCCAGATCGTCAGCGCGGTGGTCAGCGCGCCCGCGGCCAGCACGAACAGCCAGCGGTAGCCGGTGGTGTGGGCGACGGTCTGGGCGCCCGCCGAGATGGTCAGCAGCTCGAACACGCCCCAGCCGATGCACTGGACGATGTTCAGCACGGTCGGCAGGTAGGACAGCCGGGTGCCGAACAGCCCGCGCAGGTTGGCCATCGCGGGGGCGCCGGTCCGGGCGCCGATCAGCGCGGCCACGCCGAGCATCGCGGTGCCGACCGCCGTACCGGCCACGATCGCGGTCACCGCGGCGGCCAGCGACAGCTCGCTGCCCTTCTCGCCGAGCACGGTGGCGGCGGTGGAGAAGCCGATCAGGCTGACGCCCAGGTTCATCCAGAGCGCGAAGTGGTCCCGGAAGCGCAGGGTGCGCGGCGGCTCGGTGTCCAGCACCAGTGGCGCCTCGACACGCCCGTCGGTGCCGGGGGCGGTCGCGCCCGCGGGACGATCAAGGAAATCCTTGGACGTGGACGCGCTCGAAGAAGAGGATGGCGAAGCAGGCGGCATGGCCGATACTCCCTACGCCGGCATTACCCGGACAGGTTCCGGCGGTCAGCGCCCCCTCGACGGTTCGCCGGTGTCCCACTTGGCGTACGGTCGACATGCGCACTCTCAGCCTGGTCGGTCCAAGCTCCCGCGTGTCAGTTTGGAGCGACAGGCTAACCGGCACGGGTACGAACGCCAAAGGCCACGGGGTGTGCGGTCCGCATCGCGGAACGCCCGGGCGGAGGGAGGGGGGCTCCCCGACCGTCGCCGTCATCGCTGTCGTCGGTGTCGGCTAAGGATTCTTATGAGTTCTTCAGAGGGGTCCTTACGGCAATCGAATCGACAGTGCGAAAAACTATGGTCCTTGGTTCTGTCAGCTATGGAGGTCGTCCGTGAGCACCGAGCGCGAGGTTGGGCCCACCGGGCCGCAGGGGGAGCAGCCCGCGGGCCCCGAGGAGACGGCTGGGCCCGTTTCCGACGGCACCGCTCAGGGCGGCCACAAGCCGACGATGGCGTTCAGCCGGGTTCCCGAGCCCGAGCCCGAGGCCGCGCCGGAAGCCGCTGACGCGGCGTCGGCCGCCGCCGCGGGCGACGGCGGGCACAAGCCGACGATGGCGTTCAGCCGCGTCCCGGAGCCGGAGACCGCGCCGGAGGCCGGGCCCGAGCAGGTCGAGGCCGCCCCGGCTGCGGCCGCCCCGGCCGAGGGCGGTCACAAGCCCACCGTGGCCTTCACCAAGGTCCCCGCGCCGGAGGCCCCGGCGGCGCCCGCCGCCGAGGAGCACGCCGTCGACCCGGTCACCGGCTACATCGACGCCCCGCCGCCGGTCCTGCCGCCCGCGCCGCCCGTCGCGCCCGCGCCCGCTGCCGCGGCCCCCGCTGCTCCGGTCGCGGCCCCGGTGGCCCCGGCCCTGCCGCCGGCCGCCAACCCGTACGCGACCCCGTCCCACGGCGTGCCCGCCGCCGGTGCGCAGGAGCCGTACGGTGCCGCGCCCGCCGGTGCGCAGGAGCCGTACGGTGCCGCGCCCGCCGCGCACGGCCACCACCCGTTCGGCGCCGGCCAGCCGGTCGGCGGCTGGGGCGCCGCCCATGACGCCACCTCCGGCGGTGCGGGCTACCCCGGCGGCCCCGGAGGCCCCGACTACCCCGGCGGCCCGCTCGGCTACCCGGCCGACCACCCCGGCGGCCCCGGCGGCCCGCGCAAGAAGCGCGGCGGCCTGGTGGCCCTGCTCGCGGCCGTCGCGCTGGTCGCCGGTGTGGCCGGCGGCGCGATCGGCGTGGTCGCCACCAACCAGGTCAGCAGCAGCAGTTCGGCGGACGACCACCGCAGCACCACCGTCCAGGCCAGCGACACCCAGAAGAACGAGCCCGTCCCCGGCTCGATCGCCGCCATCGCGCAGAAGGCGCTGCCCAGCGTCGTCACCATCAAGGCGCAGAACAGCAGCGAGTCGGGCACCGGCACCGGCTTCGTCTTCGACACCGAGGGCCACATCCTCACCAACAACCACGTGGTCGCGCCGGCCCTCAGCGGCGGCAAACTGACCGTCAAGTTCGCCGACGGCACGTCCTACAGCGCCTCGGTGCTGGGCCACGCCGACGGCTACGACGTCGCCGTGGTCAAGATCGACAACCCGCCGAAGGGCAAGCTGGCGCCCCTGGCGCTGGCCGACTCCGACAAGGTCAACGTCGGCGACACCACGATCGCGATCGGTGCGCCGTACGGCCTGGAGTCCACCGTCACCAGCGGCATCGTCAGCGCCAAGGACCGTCCGGTCGCCTCGGGCGACGAGACCGGCGCGCAGGCCTCGTACATGAACGCCCTGCAGACCGACGCCTCGATCAACCCCGGCAACTCCGGCGGCCCGCTGCTCGACTCCAGCGGCGCGGTGATGGGCATCAACTCGGCGATCCAGTCCAACGCCTCCGCCAACGGCCGGGCCGGCAGCATCGGCCTGGGCTTCGCCATCCCGATCAACCAGGCCAAGTGGGTCGCGGACACCCTGATCAAGACCGGCAAGCCGGTCTACGCCAAGCTCGACGTGCTGCGCAACGACGACTACAAGGGCGACGGCGCGCAGATCCAGACCCGCGACATCCAGGGCCAGCCGGCCGTCACCCCCGGCGGCGCGGCCGACAAGGCCGGCCTCAAGCCGGGCGACGTGATCACCAAGCTCGGCGGCGCGCCGATCGAGAACGGCCCCGCCCTGGTCAGCCGGATCTGGACGCACAAGCCGGGCGAGACGGTGGACGTCGAGTACACCCGCAACGGCCAGACGTACACCACCAAGGTCACCCTCGGTCAGCGCGACGGCGACCAGTGACCCTCGGGAGCGCGGAATCGTGTGCGCCGAAGCCCGTCGGACCCGTTAGGCTGACCTCCGCCTGGAGAGCTGCCCGAGCGGCCTAAGGGAACAGTCTTGAAAACTGTCGTGGCGTGACCCGTCACCGTGGGTTCGAATCCCACGCTCTCCGCCGGTAGGAGAACCACCTGCTCAGGGCGGGTGCCGAGACCACTCGGCACCCGCCCTCGGTGTTTTCCGGAGCGGTCCGGCGGCCGGGGTCGTCCCTGAAGCCGGTGCTTCGCCGGTGGGCCGTGCTTGCCCTCGACCAGGTCGAGGGTCCTAGCGTCCCCCGGCATGACCACCGCCACCACCGCGCGGGCGCCGCTGCCCGGTCCGTACCTGCTCTGGCTGGCCGGCGCCCAGGCCGGGCTGCTGGGCGATGCCGCGCTGTACTTCGCTCTCGGCTGGGCCGCCTCCGCGCACGGCGGTGGGGCGGCCGGGTTGGTCCTGACGGCGATCACCGTCCCGCGCACCGTGCTGGTCCTGCTGGGTGGTGCGGTCGCGGACCGGTTCGGCGCCCGTCGGGTGATGCTCGCCGGGGACGCGGTGATGCTGGTCGCGACGGCCGCGCTGGCGGTCGCGGTGGGCGGCCGGGGTACGCCGCTGTGGCTGCTGGTCGCGGCGGCGGGCGTGATCGGGACGGTCGACGCGTTCTACCTGCCGGCGAGCGGATCGATGCCGCGCCGCCTGGTGCCCGTCGACGGGCTGCCCCGGGCGCTCGCGCTGCGGCAGGCCGGCGGGCAGAGCGCCGCCCTGCTCGGGGCGCCGCTCGGCGGCCTGCTGGTCACCGTCGGGGGGTTCGCCGGCGCCGCGGTCGCGGACGCGGTGAGCTTCGGGGTCGTCCTGCTGGTCCTGCTGAGGGTCCGGCCCCGGGAGGACGCCGGGCCGGCCGCACCGAGCGGGCTGCTGCGCGAGGCGGCGTCCGGGGTCCGGCTCGCCCTGCGCGACCCGCTGCTGCGGGCCGCGCTGCTGCTCACCGGGGCCGCAGCAGCGGGACTGCTGCCGGTGGTGTCGCTGCTCGGGCCGCTGCTCGCCCGGGCGCACGGCTGGACGGCGGGGACGGCCGGACTGGTGGCCGGCGGACAGGCGGCCGGGGTGCTCGCGGTGGCGAGTCTGGTCGCCTGGCGCGGCGCGCTGCCCCGGGCGGGGGTCGGGGCGGCGACCGGGCTCTGCACGGCCTCGGTCGGCATCGCGCTGCTGGCGCTGTCCCCGGGGCCGGCGGTGGCGGTGACGGGAGGCGCGGTGACCGGCCTCGGCTCCGGGCTGTTCGCCTGCCACCTCGGGCCGCTGGTGCTGGGTGGCGCTCCGGCGTCCCATCTCTCCCGGGTGCAGGCGCTGTTGACGCTGGTGCAGAGCCTCGCGCTGGTGCTGTCCAACGGACTGCTCGGCCTGCTCGCCGACCGTGGGGGTGCGGCCGTGGCCATGCTCGTGTGTGCCGTCGCCTCGGGGGCGGCGGGCTCGGTCGCTCTGGTGGCCCGGACCTTCCGCCGGGCGTGACCCGGGGACGTGTTCGGTCCCGTCCGGAGGCGCCCGGCGCCCCCCGAGGCCCACTTGCCCGCCCCCTCCCCGCCGGGCAGAGTGCGGAGGTGGGGGCGGTCGGGCGGCGAGCGGAGGCGGCGATGAGTGATCTGACGGACCGACTGGCGCAGGGCCTCCCGGCGGAGGCCGTCGTGGTGGATCCGGACGTGACCGCGGCCTACAGCCATGACATGGCCGGGTTCTGCGCCGCCGGTGCGCCCGCGGTGGTGGTGTTCCCGGAGACGGTGGAGCAGGTGCGGCACGTGCTGCGCACCGCCACCGAGCTGCGGGTGCCGGTGGTGCCGCAGGGGGCGCGGACCGGGCTGTCGGGGGCGGCGAACGCGGTGGACGGCTGCATCGTGCTGTCCCTGGTGAAGCTGAACCGGATCCTGGAGATCGACCCGGTGAACCGGATCGCGGTGGTGGAGCCCGGTGTGGTGAACGCCGAACTGTCCAGGGCGGTCGAGGAGCTGGGGCTGTACTACCCTCCGGACCCGTCCAGCTGGGAGTCCTGCACGATCGGCGGCAACATCGGCACCGGCGCGGGCGGGCTCTGCTGCGTGAAGTACGGGGTCACCGGCGAGTACGTGCTCGGGCTGGACGTGGTGTTGGCGGACGGACGGCTGCTGTCCACCGGGCGCCGGACGGCCAAGGGGGTGGCCGGGTACGACCTGACCCGGCTGCTGGTCGGTTCGGAGGGGACGCTCGGGGTGGTGGTCCGGGCGGTGCTGGCGCTGCGGCCCGTGCCGGCCCCGCAGCTGGCGCTGGCGGCGGAGTTCCCGAGCGCGGACGCGGCCGGTGCGGCGGTCTGCGAGGTGATGGCGCGCGGGCTGACGCCGTCGCTGATGGAGCTGATGGACGCGGTCTCGGTGCGGGCCGTCAACGAGCTGGGGCGGATGGGGCTGCCGGAGTCGACCCAGGCGCTGCTGCTGGTGGCCTTCGACGGGCCGGACCGGGAGGCCGAGTTGGCGCGGGTCGCCGGGCTGTGCCGGGAGGCCGGGGCGACCGAGGTGGTCCCGGCCGAGGACCAGGCGGAGTCCGACCTGCTGCTGGCGGCCCGGCGGCTGGCGCTGCCCGCGTTGGACCGGCTGGGCACCACGATGATCGACGACGTGGCGGTGCCGCGTTCCCGGCTGGCCGAGATGTTGAACGGCGTGGCGGCGATCGCCGAGCGGCACGCGCTGACCATCGGGGTGGTCAGCCACGCCGGGGACGGCAACACCCATCCGATCGTGATCTTCGACGGCTCGGACGAGGAGCAGACGGTACGGGCCCAGCGCTCCTTCGACGAGATCATGGCGCTCGGACTGGAGCTGGGTGGCACGATCACCGGGGAGCACGGGGTGGGGCTGCTCAAGCGGGACTGGCTGGCCCGGGAGCTGGGGCCGGTCGCGCTGGACCTGCAGCGGCAGCTGAAGGCCGTCTTCGACCCGTTGGGGATCCTCAACCCGGGCAAGATGGTCTGATTTTCCACACCTTTTGGTCCGCACCAGTCGGGCCCCTTCTGCTCGAATTTTCGGTACGACTATCAGACGGTCTATGAATGGCCGGAAAAGTCGACATGGAAGGGTGGGCGAACTTTTCGGAGGCGTGTTCGCGGGCGGACTGCGCCGGGGTGGTGAGCCCGGTGGTTCGCGAGGCATCGAAGCGCCGTTTTCTGGGGGCCGTTGTCCGGCCGCCGTCCGGGCGAAATGCCAGGTGGGCGAGGGTGTGTCGGCGCGCTGTCCGGATTCGCCGCCGTTATGCGCGGCTCGGGTGGATATCACGCTAACGGGCGAAAACGGCTCCGTCGGCTGGTGCTTTGTCGATTTGTTGCGGAAGTCTGTCTCCCGGCGTCGCAGTCCGCAGGTGTTCGTCTGGCCGGCGAACTCCCGCATCCCGAGCTCGACATTGCACGATTAACAGCTTCTTGGAGGCTCACATGGCTCGCATCAACACCCGCCGGGTGACCGGGTTCCTACTCGCCGCCCCGCTGGCGGTCGGCCTGCTGCTGGCGGGTGCCGGTGCCGCGGTTGCCGACAACGGCGCGGGTGCCGCGGGCGGCTCCAACGCCGGCGTGGTGTCCAACACCGGGACCGGGAACGTGTTCGGCGGGGTCGACGGCAACTACGTCTCCACCCAGCAGACGGCCACCGGCTCCGGTGCCTCGAACCAGAACAACACCCTCGCGTCGAAGGACAACGCGGGCAACATCCTGGCCGGCCAGGGCAACAAGAACATCAACGTCATCTTCGCCCCGATCTTCCGCTGACCTCCCCGGGCACCACCGACGGCGGGGGCGCCGGAGGTGGACGACCGCGGGTGAGCTGAGCATCCGCGAAGGGGTTCGAAGCGGTTCCCGGGCGGGTTTCCGTCCGGGGGTGGATCGGACAGAGCGCTTTGACCGGCCAAGCGGAAAGGGTCGCCGCGAAACCGGCCTCGTGGGCGGTGCCGCCATCGGCACCGCCCACGAGTGCGTCCGGGGCCCGGTCCGAAGCCGCCGGTCCGCACGAAGCCGCGGGTCCGCACGAAGCCCCGGTCCGCACGAAGCCCCCTTCGTACGGAGTCGCCCGCCCGTACGAGGCCCCGGCCCGTCCGAGCGGCTCTGATCCGTTCACCGAGGGCCCGCGCCCGGAGCCGTCGGTCCACGGCGGTACGGTTGCGCTCCGACAGCGCACCACGTGCCCGGGCCCGGAACGGACGGCCCGGCCGGCGCGACGACCGCGGCAACCGGAAGGAAGGGCGCGCGATGGCGGCGGAGGACGAGGACCTGACCGGTCCGGACGGGGCCAGGCCCGCACCGGAGCCGGAGCCGGAGGTGTGCCCGGCGCCGCTGGACGGGCACCGGCCCGAGCCGAGGTCCGTCCCCGAACTGCTGCTCGGCCGCCCGCCGATGGCCCGCCCGCTGCCCTCGTTCGACCACGAGGCCGCCCCCGCCGAGCCCGGCCCGCTGTTCGTGGACTGGCTCACCACCGCCCTGGACGCCGGGGTGCTGGACCCGCAGGCCTTCACCCTCTCCACGGTCGACGCGGACGGCATGCCGGACGCCCGGGTGCTGGTGCTGCGCGACGTCGACGCGGCCGGCACCGGCTGGAACTTCTCCGCCGCCGCCGACAGCCCGAAGGGCCGTCAGCTCGCCGGCCACCCCGCCGCCGCGCTGTCCGTCTACTGGCCGCAGCTGGGCCGCCAGGTGCGGGTCCGCGGCAGCGTGGAGCGGGCCGCCGACCTGGTCGCCGCCGCCGAGTTCGCCACCCGCTCGCCCGCCGCCCGGGTCGGCGCGCTGGTCGGGCGGCAGAGCGAGCCGCTGGGCGCGCTCACCGAGTACGACGAGGCGGTGGCGGTCGCCCGTCGCCGACTGGAGGCCACCCCGGACGCCGTCGCGCCCGGGCACGCGGTCTACACCCTGTGGGCGCACGAGGTGGAGTTCTGGCAGGGCGACGCCCAGCGCCGGCACGTCCGGCTGCGCTACACCCGCACCGGCCCGGTCCACAGCCCGGAGTGGTCGCGCACCCTGCTCTGGCCGTAGGGCCCTGACCGCGCCCTATCGCCGTCCGGTCAGCGTGGCCCCCACGCTGGCCGCCACCACGCAGCCGATCCCCGCCAGCTGCGCCGCGCCCAGCAGCTGGCCGAGCACCACCAGCCCGACCAGCGCGCTGACCGCCGGCTCCAGGCTGACCAGCACGCTGAACACCCGCTGCGGCATCCGGCGCAGCGCCGTCATCTCCAGCGCGTACGGGATCACCGGCAGCAGCAGCGACACCCCGGCCACCGCGGCCAGCAGCACCAGCGGCGAGGCGCCGGGCGCGGTCAGCCCGTCCCAGGCCTCGCCGAGCCCGAACGGCGCCAGGGTCAGCGCGCCGACCGTCATCGACACCGCGAGGCCCTGGAAACCCTGGAAGGCGGCGCCGACCTTGTCGGTGAACAGGATGTACGCCGAGTAGCAGGCGGCCGCCCCGAAGGCGTACAGCAGGCCGACCGGGTCGAGCGAGCCGCCGCCGTCGCCCTCGCCGAGCAGGGTCAGCAGCGCCACCCCGGCCGCGGCGAGCAGCGCCCAGAGCAGATGGCTGGCGCGCCGGGCGAAGACCAGGGCGACCGCGAGCGGGCCGAGGAACTCGATGGTCGCGGCGGTGCCCATCGGCAGCCGGTCGACCGCCCCGGCGAACAGGAAGGTCATCCCGGCCGAGGCCATGCCGAGCAGCGCGGCCGCGGCGAGGTCGCGCGGGCGCTTGTCGCGCAGCTTCGGCCGGGTGACGGCGAGCAGGATGACCGCGGCGAAGCCGAGCCGCAGGAAGGTCGTGCCGCTGACCCCGAGCGGGCCGAAGAGCGGCTTGGACAGCGCGATGCCGGTCTGCACCAAGAACATCGCGGCCAGACAGAGAAGCGGCGCCGGGATCCTCTCCGGGCGCCGCAGGACCTTGCCGAACCGGCCGGTGGATCGGCCGGGGTCCACCCCGGGGGGTGCCGCGGAGCCGGACTCCCCACCTCGTCGCCAGCTGCCCCGCTCGCCGGCAGGCTCGCCCTTGGGGGCGGGCGGCATGGCAAGGGCCTCGGCGACGGCGGCGGCCGAGGTGGGGGCAGCGGTTTCGCCGGTATGGGAGGTGGGCATGCTAACGAGTTTGCCGTAAGGAGTGCTGAACCAGCAAGCTCGTTACAGGAATCGGGATGGATGCGGACGGGTGTACCCGAAAGGGTGGACTCGCGCGCGGCCGGCGGCGTGGCGCGCAGGCTCCCCGTACGGGGTGCTCGGCAGCTACGTCAGCGGCTCCCCGACGTCGATCACCCGACCACCGCTGAACCACCCGGGCTCGGCACCGAGGCCGGTCGCGCCGGGCCGCGGCGACGGTTGTCGGGAGAAACCGGGGCGAATCAGTGATCCGTGCAACGGAGTCGGGATGCTGACAGCGGGCGGGCGGGGCGGCACAATCGGGCACGTCCGCGCGCATTACCGGCCGGTAGGTGTGTCGCGGGCGCCGCCAGTGCCGCCAGGTCGAGGAGGACCCGTGTTCAGCACGATGCAGGACGTACCGCTCACCGTCACCCGGATCCTGGAGCACGGGTCCACGATCCACGCCCGCTCCACCGTCTCCACCTGGGACGGCACCGGGCCGGTCGTCCGCAGCTACGCCGAGGTGGGCGCCCGCGCCGCGCAGCTCGCGTACGCGCTGCGGGACGAGCTCGGGGTGACCGGGGACGACCGCGTCGCGACCCTGATGTGGAACAACACGGAGCACCTGGAGGCGTACCTCGCCGTTCCCGCGATGGGGGCGGTGCTGCACACGCTCAACCTGCGGCTGGCCCGCCACCAGCTGTCGTTCATCGTCAACCACGCCGCCGACCGCGTGATCATCGTCAACGGCAGCGTGCTGCCGCTGCTCGCCGCCGTGCTGCCGGAGCTCGCGCCCACGCTCAAGCACGTCGTGGTGGCCGGCCCCGGCGACCGCTCGCTGCTGGCCGGCTTCGCGGGCGGTGTGCACGACTACGAGGAGCTGATCGCCGACCGGCCCGTCGACTACCCGTGGCAGCGGGACATCGACGAGCGTCAGGCCGCCGTGCTCTGCTACACCTCGGGCACCACCGGGGACCCGAAGGGCGTGCTCTACAGCCACCGCTCGATCTACCTGCACTGCATGCAGGTCAACACCGGCGACAACTTCGCCTTCACCCCGCGCGACACCGCGCTGCCGGTGGTCCCGATGTTCCACGTGAACGCCTGGGGCATCCCGCACGCCGCCTTCATGTCCGGCGCCAACCTGCTCATGCCGGATCGTTTCCTCCAGCCCAAGCCGATGGCCGAGATGATCGCCGCCGTCCGCCCCACCGTCAGCGCCGCCGTCCCCACCATCTGGAGCGGCCTGCTGGACGAGCTGGACGCGGGCGACTACGACACGTCCAGCCTGCGGATGGTCGTCATCGGCGGCAGCGCCTGCCCGCCCTCGCTGATGAAGGGCTTCGACGAGCGCCACGGCATCCGGGTGCTGCACGCCTGGGGCATGACCGAGACCTCCCCGCTCGGCTCCTTCGCCCAGCCGCCGGGCGGCCTCACCCCCGAGGAGGAGTGGCCGTACCGGATCACCCAGGGCCTCTTCCCGGCCTCCGTCGAGGCCCGGCTGATCGGCCCGGGTGGTGAGCGGATGCCGCACGACGGCGTCGCCGCGGGCGAGCTGGAGGTGCGCGGCCCGTGGATCGCCGGGGCGTACTACGGCGGCGCCGGGCAGGACCCGGTCCGCCCGGACGACAAGTTCTCCGAGGACGGCTGGCTGCGCACCGGCGACGTGGGCACCATCACCGCCGACGGTTACCTGACCCTGACCGACCGGGCCAAGGACGTGATCAAGTCCGGCGGTGAGTGGATCTCCTCGGTGCACCTGGAGAACCAGCTGATGGCCCACCCCGAGGTGGCCGAGGCCGCCGTGGTCGCCGTCCCGGACGAGAAGTGGGGCGAGCGCCCGCTGGCCACCGTCGTGCTGCGCCCCGGCGCGACCGTCGGGCTGAAGGAGCTCCGGGCCTTCCTGGCCGAGCGGGTCGCCTCCTGGGAGCTGCCGGAGCGCTGGGCGATCGTCGAGTCGGTGCCGAAGACCTCGGTCGGCAAGTTCGACAAGAAGGTGATCCGGGCCGGCTACGCGGCCGACGAATTGGACGTCACGGTGCTCGGCAAGGAGTAACGGGGCGCGACGGCGAGGGCCGGCCACCCCGATCGGGGTGGCCGGCCCTGCGACGTGCTCAGCCCGCGGCGGCGACGCCCGCCTCGCCCATCGCGCCCATCCGTCCGAGCAGGTCGACGATCCGGGACTGGACGTCTTCGCTGGTCGAGCGCTCGGCGAGGAACAGCACCGTCTCGCCGGTGCGCAGCCGGGGCAGTTCGCGCGGGTCGAGGTCCACCGAGGTGTAGACCACCAGCGGGGTGCGGTGCAGCCGGTCGTTGGCGCGCAGCCAGTCCAGCAGACCGACCCGCCGGCGGCGGATCTGGAACAGGTCCATCACCACCAGGTTGGGCTGCACGCTGGCGGCCCGGGCGACCGCGTCGTTCTCGTCCGTCGCGTGCTCGACGTGCATGCCGCGCCGCTCCAGGCTGCTGATCATGGCGGCGGCGATGTCCGGGTCGCCCTCGACCAGCAGCACGCGCGGGGCGTGGTGCTCGCCGTCGCGCGGCGCGAGGGCGCGCAGCAGCACGGCCGGGTCGGCGCCGTACGCGGCGTCCCGGGTGGCCTGGCCGAGGCCGGCGGTGACCAGCACCGGGACCCGGTTGTTGAGCGCCGCGGTGCGCAGCGACTGCAGCGCGGTGCGGGTGATCGGGCCGGTCAGCGGGTCGACGAAGAGCGCCGCCGGGAAGCCGGCGACCTGGGCGTCCACCTCCTCGCGGGAGCGGACGATCACCGGCTGGTAGCCGCGGGCCTGGAGGGCCTGGTTGGTGGCCGGGTCGGGCTCGGGCCAGACCAGCAGTCGGCGGGCGTTGGCCAGCTCACCGGCCGTGGCCTGCGGCTGCTCGGCCGAGGACGTCCCGTCGGCGGGCGGGAGCTCGGCCATCGGGCGCGGCGCGGTCCGGGCCTCGGCCGGTACGGGCGGCTGCGGCGGGACGGCGGGCACCGGCGGGGTGACGAGCGGGCGCGGCGGGGCGAGCTCGGCCAGGCCGCTGCCGACCGGGCGCGGGGCGCGCTGGTCCTCGGCGGCGGGCAGTGCGGGCCGGGCGGGCTCCAGCGCGGTGCCGGGACTCTGAGCGCCCCGAGTGCCCTGGGTGTTCTGGGCGTCCTGGGCATTCTGGGAGTCCTGGCCGGCAGCGTTCTCCGGCGCGGGACCGGGCGGCACGGAGAGCCGGCGGCGGCGGCCGGTCGGCGCGGTGGCCGGCTCGGCCGGGGCGGGCGCGGGACCGGCGGGCAGGGCGTGCTCCAGGCCCGGGTACACCGGGGCGTCGGTGATCCCGGGCAGCGCGAAGCCGCCCGAGGAGTCCTCGGCGGAGGGCAGGGCGCGGCGCCGGCGCGGCTTGGCCTCGCCGCCGTCCTCGGCGGGGGCGGCGGCCGGCTGCGCGGGGGCGTCCGAGGGCGCGGGGCCGAGCGCGAGCGGCTCGCGGCCGCCGGGTCGGCTCTGCTGCGGGCGTCCGCCCTCGACCGGCACGGCGTAGGCGGGGCCGGAGCGGCCGTCGTCCGTGCCCCACGGGTCGCTCTGCCGCGCGTCCGGGCCGGCCAGGCCCTGGCGGCCGTACGCGGGGTCGTTGCCGGTGCCGTTCCACTGTTCGGGGACGGCCCGCTCGACCCGGGCGGGGGCGTTCGGCCACTGGTCGGCCGGGACGGCCGGGGCGGTGGTGGCCGCGGGGTCGGCGGTGGGCTGCTTCTCGGGGGCGGGCCTGCCGCGGCGACCGCGCCGCTCGGCCGGGGGCTCCTCGGCGGGCGCCTGTTCCGGCTCCGGGGCCTTGCCGCCGGGCTGCTGGGGAGCGGGAGCGGCGGTAGGGGCGGCCTCGGCCGCCTCGCCGCTGCTGGGCAGCTGCGGGATGCCCGGCAGTTCGGGCAGGACGGCGCTGTCGGTCTCCTTGGGCCGGTCCGAGCGGCCCTCGGCGGCGGCGCGCTCGGCGGCGGCCTTCGCGGCGGCCGGGTCCAGCGGCAGCTCGACGACGTAGGTGGTCCCGGCCTTGCCGGGCAGCTCGTGCGGCTGGAGGACGCCACCGTGACGCTCGACCACCGCGCGGGCTATCGGCAGGTGGACGGGGCTGCCGCCGATGCCGGGGCCGCGGATCTCGACCCGGGCGACCTCGCCGCGCTGGGCGGCGGCCAGCACCACGGTCGGCGGTTCGGGGGCCGTGACCGGCGAGGTCGGGCCGCCCAGCCCGGGAACGGAGAGGCCGGGGGAGGGGGAGGCGGGGGCGTCCAGCGACAGGCCGACGCCGCTGACGTCGGCGACCAGGTGCGCCAGCGCCTGGGCGAGCCGCCGCTCGTCGGCGATCACCTCGACCGCGGCGGCGTGCACCGAGAAGCGCACCCGGCCGGGGCCGACCAGCCCGCCGGCCTCCTCGACGGCCCGGCGGACCACCTCGTCCAGGCCGACCGGCACCTGCTTCGCGGCCTTCCGTCCGCCCTTGCCGTCCTTCGAGTCCTTGCCGGCCTTGGCGTCCTTGGCGTCCTTGCCCTCCGTCGGGCCGCTCTCGCCGGCCTCGGAGCGCTGGTGTTCGAGCACGCCGTCGATCAGCTTGCCGAACCGGCGGCACTCGTCGGCAAGCCGGCGCAGGGTCCAGTTGGCCTCCGGCCAGAGCTGCCCGGCCGGGTCGGCGGCGAGGGCGTCCAGCCGCTGGTTCAGCGTGGTCAGCGCGCCGCCGAGCTCGCTCTCCAGGACGGCGGTGAGGTGCTCGTTGCGGGCGATCAGTGCGAGCTCGCGGCTGCGGTCGGTGAAGGTCATCACCGCACCGACCAGCTGGTCACCGTCCCGGACCGGGGCGGTGGTGAGGTCGACGGTGACCGGACGGCCGTCCTTGCGCCACAGCACGGTGCCGCGCACCCGGTGCTTGCGCCCGGAGGTCAGGGTGTCCAGCAGAGCGGACTCCTCCAGCGCCAGCGGGGTGCCGTCGGCCCGGGAGTGCTGGATCAGCGGGTGCAGCTCGCGCCCGCCCAGCTCGCTCGCCCGGTACTCCAGGATGTGCGCGGCGGCCGGGTTGACCAGCACGCAGCGGCCTTCGAGGTCCACGCCGAGCACGCCCTCGGCGGCGGCCCGCAGGATCATCTCGGTCTGCTTGTGCTGGCGGCGCAGCTCGGCCTCGACGCCGAGCCGGCCGGAGAGGTCGCGGACCAGCAGCAGGAGCAGGTCGGAGGAGGACGGCGGGCGCGAGCCCTCGCCGTACGGGTCGTACGGCGCGAGCGGGGAACGCGCGTAGCCGTCGTCGTCGGCGAAGTCGTTGCCGGAGACCTCGACGGGGAAGGTGGTGCCGTCGGTGCGGTGCGCGGTCATCCGGACCGGACGGTCCAGGGCGTCGCCGTCGCGGGTGGCCGGGCGCATCGAGCCGGGGATCCGGCTGGGGTCGAACTCGGGCAGCAGCCCCAGCACGCCCATGCCGACCAGTGAGGTGCCCGGCGCCTGCAGCGCCTGGACGGCCGCGCTGTTGGCGTCAACGACGGTGCCGTTGCTGTTCACCAGCAACAACGCGTCGGGCAGGGCGTCGAGTATGGCGGCGAGGCGAGCAGCGCCTCGGATCGGCCTGCTGCTCACGTCGACAGGTCTCCTCGGCTCAGGGCAGCTCCTCCGGAGTCGGCAGTATCTCATTCTTCTTTGCGGCGGGGACGACCCGCCTAGTAACGTTGGCGGTGGTTGGTGCCGAACCCCAGGGTTGTGGCATCATCACTGACACACGGAACGGGTCCGCTCACGCGGATACGGTCCATGTGGGGAGGCTTCGCCTAGTCCGGTCTATGGCGCCGCACTGCTAATGCGGTTTCGGGGTTATTCCTGATCGAGGGTTCAAATCCCTCAGCCTCCGCAGCCGGGAGCCCCGTCGACGATCTTGTCGGCGGGGCTCTTCGCATGTCCGGGGCGTGCTCGTCGGCCGGCCCGGAGGGGCCGGATCAATCGATTTCGTCCTACGTCGCAGGTCATGTAATGTTGTCCCCGCAACGCCCCGAGGACAACGTTCACCAGGGCGAGCGCTCATAGCTCAACGGATAGAGCACTTGACTACGGATCAAGAGGTTGCAGGTTCGAATCCTGCTGAGCGCACCAAACTCCGCAAGATCGGGTTCGCCCGTTCCTTGCGCTCATAGCTCAACGGATAGAGCACTTGACTACGGATCAAGAGGTTGCAGGTTCGAATCCTGCTGAGCGCACCAGCGAGAAGCCCCCGGCCACCGGCCGGGGGCTTCTTCGTTCCACGGCGCCGATCACTCCAGCTCGGTCCGGTTGATCCACGGCACGTCCCGGTGCTCCAGGAACCAGTCCGAGCTGGTCAGCGGACGGTTCCGGTTGAAGGTCACCGGCGCCGGGTCGTGCTGGACCAGCCCGGGGTCGGCGCCCAGCGCGAGCAGGAGGTCGGTGAGCTCGGCGACCAGCTCCGGCGGGCCGCTGAGGTGGACCTCCCAGTCGGTGAAGTCGCCGTGGCCGAGCAGTGTCTCCCGCAGCAGCGCGGTGGCCCCCTCCGGGCCGGCGCAGTGGTCGGGGGCGGCGGTCAGCACCTGCAGCCGCGGATTGCGGGCGAGCAGCCGCCGTACCGTGTCGAGGTCGTACTGCCCGGCCGCCGAGCGGGCCGCCAGCAGGACGGTGGCCGTGCGCTCCGGTTGTTCGGCGGCGAGCTGCTCCACCAGCGCCTTGGTCTGTCCCCAGCCGCTGCCCCCGGCCACCAGCAGCAGCGGCCGGTCCGAGGCCGGCGCGAGCACCGCGTCGCCGAGCGGCGGCCCGAGCCGCAGCAGCTCGCCGGGCATCACGTCCTCCACCAGGACGGGACTCAGCTGCCCGTCGGGCACCCGCCGTACGTGCAGCTCCAGGCTGCCGTCCGGGCGCGGCGCGTTGGCCAGCGAGTACGGCCGCCAGACCCGGGGCATCCGGGGGCTGCTGAGTGTGACGTACTGGCCGGCGGTGAAGGGGTACGGACGCATCGGGGCCAGGGTGAGCACGACCAGGTCGGCCGCGGCCCGGCGGCGGGAGGCGACCTCGGCCTCCCACCAGGCCGGGTGGTGCTCCGGGAGGTCGGCGGCGGCCTCGGTCATCACCTGGGCGATCACGGTGTAGGCCTCGGTCCAGGCCTTCTCGGTCTCCGGCGTCCAGGAGTGGCCGGAGCACTGCCGCAGCGCGGCGATCAGGCTGGCTCCGACCGCCGGGTAGTGCTCGGGCGCGGCCTGGAACTTGCGGTGGTCGCGTCCGAGCGCCCGCAGGTACTCGGTGAGCCGCCCGGGCTCGTCCAGCCGCAGCACGATCCGGGTGAGCGCGGCGAACAGCCGGTCCCGCTGCTCGTGCAGCCGGGCGGGGAAGAGCGGGCGCAGCCCGGGGTTGTGGCTGAACAGGTGGGTGTAGAAGAAGGTGGTCAGGTGGTCGGCGCGGCGCTCGACGACGGCGAAGCTGGCGCGGATGACCGCGGGGTCGTAGGGCACCGCGCGGCTCCCGGCTAGGCCGGCCGGGCTTCGGTGAGCGCCGCGCCCATGGTGTCGCTGACCACCGCGTAGACGGCGGTCCAGGCGGCCTCGGTCTCCGCGGTCCAGGCGTCCCCGGCGTAGTGCGCCAGGGTGGCGAGCAGGCTCGCGCCGACGGCCGGGAAGTGCTCGACCAGCGCGCCGTACCGGGCGTGCCGCGCGCCGAGGTCGCGGAGCAGCCCGAGCACGGTGTCGGTGTCCTCCAGGTGGGTGACGAGCGCGCCGAGCGCGGCGAACAACCGGTCCCGCTGTTCGTCCAGGTGCTCGGCGAAGAGGCCGCGGACACCGGGATCGTGCTCGAACAGATGCCGGTAGAAGTATTCGGCGACGGCCGGGCCGTGCGGTTCCACGACCGCGAAACTGCGCTTGACGAGTACGGGGTCCATAGTCACGGGGCCCGACTCTACTGAGCGGACGGGTAATTCGAACAGAGTCCCTTGACGAATGGTCAGGTACCGGACGTCGGCGTCCGCCGGACCGGCCGGGATTTCCCATTCCGGTCGTCCGGTCGGGTCCGGCCGTCCGGGTGGGACCCGTAGTCGTCCCATGGATGAAGTGCGGCCCTTTCGGCTACATCCCGTCCTGCCGCCCGGAGGGCTGCCAAACGGGTGGGACACGGTCAAAAGCGCAGGTGTCGCGGTATGACCGGTCCGGTGCCGTGATTCCGTTTTTGTCGGATCTTGTGCCCGGACTGCCCGCCACCCGGCAGCCGACCGTGAAGGAGAGCCGGATGAGCCGACGGGTTCCCCGCACAGCTGCCGCCCTGGCCGTTCTCGCGGCCGGGCTGCTGACCGGCCTGAACGCCCCGTTCTCGGCGGCCCAGCAGTCCCCTGACACCTGGTCGGGCGAGCGGCGGGCGGTCCTGCCGTCCGGGCTCTCCGTCCAGTTCGATTTCGCGCCCGCGCCCGGTGCCGCCGTCACCGCTGAGCCTGGTCAATTGGCGGACCGTTCCGGAGGGGGGCATTCCGCCACGGTGTACACGGACGGAATGCGTTCGGGGGATCCGGCGCAGACCTTCGGACCCGTCCCGGACCGTCCGCAGACGGACGGTTCCTGGCGCACCGTCGGAACCCTGCGACTGGGTTTCTCCCGACCGGTCCGCAATCCCCGGCTGCACCTCAGCGGACTGGCCGCGGTCGCCACCGGGAAATCCGGCACCACCAGTACCGCGGCCCGGCTGACCCTCACCGGCGGCTCGCCCGCCGCCCCCACCATGGTCGACCGCACCGACTGGCCCGGCTGGACGGTCGACGGCAACGCCCTCGCCCCCCGCGGCGCCGACGGCTCCACCGACGGCGCGGCCGGATCCGCCGCCGAGGGCACCCTGGAGCTCGCCGGGACCTTCCGCACCGCGGTGTTCCGGGTCGAGCAGCGCTCCACCGCCCGGGCCGGGAGCACCACCGCCCCGCCCGTCCTGCGTCAGGCCTACACCGTCACCGTGGACGAGGACCTCGGCACCGCGCCCCAGGCCTACGGCAACGCCTCGCACGTGGTCTCCGACCTCTTCCTGGGCGCCGACGCCGTCACCCCGCCCCGGCGCGACCGCGGCCGGGTCGGCAGCGCCGCCACGGACGACGAGCCGCTGGTCCAGCTCGACCACGGAGCCGCCCGGCGCGCCAACCCCTTCGCCGGCCCGTACGCCGCCCCGCCGCCTCCCGAGCGGCAGCCCGAGATCGCCGAGCCGGTCGACGGCGCAGTGCTGGCCGACGCCCGCCCGCAGATCCGCGGCGAGGGCGCGATGGTCGGCGCCTCGGTGGAGATCCGGGACGGCGACCAACCGCTCTGCAAGGCCCGGGTGGAGCGGGGCGGCAACTGGTCCTGCCGCCCCGGCAGCGCGCTCCCGGCCGGCCCGCACAGCCTCACCCCGGTGGAGACCACCAGCGGAGGGGTGGTGCTGCGCGGGGAGGCCGTCAAGGTCACCGTGAAGACCACCCCACCAGCCGCGCCGGTGCTCACCCTCCCCGCCTACACCAACGACCCGGGGCTCCAGCTCACCGGCACCGGCGAGGCCGGCAGCACGGTCTCGGTCACCGACCGGTCCACCTCCACCGAACTGTGCAGCAGCGCGGTCCGGTCGGACGGCGCATGGTCCTGCCTGCCGGTCGAGAACCTGGCGGACGGGAGCCACCAGCTCGCCCCGGTCGCCGTCGACGCGGCGGGGAACCGGACGGTGGGGCAGACGGTCACGCTGGTCGTCGACACCGTGCCGCCGGCCAAGCCGGTGCTCATCTCGCCGGCTGCGGGGGAGGTGCTGAAGGTCGGCCGGCCGAAGCTCAGCGGGCGGGCCGAGCCGGGATCCAACGTGCTGGTCACGGCGCGGGCGGGGGCGGCGGGTTCGGGTAACCGCACGGTGCTGTGCGGGGCGGTGGTGGCGCTGGACGGGAGTTGGACCTGCACCGCCAACCGGGATCTGACGGACGGGGAGCAGTGGCTGACCGCCACGGCGACCGACCTGGCGGGGAACGGGACGTCGGCGGACCCGGTGCGGGTGCGGGTCGCCGCTGCGGCGCCGAGTCCGGCGGTGTCGGCTTCGGCGGTGGCCGGTCCGGGCGCTTCCGCCCCGGCGGTGCCCGGCGCCGCAACGCCCGTTTCGGCGAAGCCCGTTGTGCCGAGCCCGAGTGCGGCGGTGCCGGTGCTCGCGCCGGTCTTGCCGGGGCTGCTGCCGGTCACCGTGCCGCCGGTCGTCCCACCGGTGGTCGGGGCCCCGGCGGTGTCGGCGGTGCCGGTGTCGTCCGCTCCGTCCAGGCCCACCACCCCCGCCGCCCCGACCCCCACGGCTCCCAGGACCCCTGCGCTCCACGCGACTTCCCCGGCGGTCACCGCGGCCACCGCGGCCGACGGGCCCCGGCCGGCCGCTGACCAGGGCGAGCCCGAGGCGGGCGGGTCCAGTGCCCGGCCGCTGCCCGTGCCGCCGGCCGAGGCCGCGTCGACCGAGGTCGCGCAGGGGCCCGCCGGTCAGTCCCGGGAGGCCGGCCGACATGGCGCGCTCGCCGGGGCGCTGCTGGCACTCGCCGGACTGGGGCTGATCACCCGTCGGGTGTTCGCCCGCGGGCCGGGTGCCCGACGGCGCTGACCTGCGCCGGACCGTCCCGACCCCCGCTCGTGCGTCCAGCTCTCCCCCGGCCTCCGGCCGGGGTGCTCCACGCTTCACCCGCTCATGTGTCTGCGCGTCAGGTCGGCCTTGGACGATTCGTCAGGAAATGTCGACACACCTCCGCTAAATGTCGCATTTGATGACGTATGAACTTAGCCTGATTCCGGCACTGCCCGTCAGATCCGGGCCGCCCGTTGCGCGACACACCGACCCAGAGGATCCGTGCATGGACGTCACCCGCGATTCTTCGCAGCGACCCGACAGCCGGCCCGAGGCGCTGCCTCCGGCCTTTCCGGAATGTTCCGCCTTCGACGTCAGCCCGCTGAACATGGTCTCGACCGTCAAGGCGGACGAGGCCGCCACGTCGGTCCTCCTGGCCGACGGCGGACCGGCGACCACTCCGCTGGCCGTCGTCCCCGGCCCGTCCTCCGCCAGCCCGGCCGACCGGCGGGATCCGCTGGGGGCGGCCGTCCCCGGCCTGTCCCCCGCCAGCCCGGCCGACCGGCGGGATCCGCCGGAGACGGCCGTCCCGGAGACCGTCGAACTCCCCGAGGTCGTCGCCGGCGCGCCCGCCGCCGCCTCGCGGCGCCCCCCGCGGGCCGACCAGACGCTGCGCGAGCACAACGCCACCACCCTGCCCGGCTGGCTCGCCCTGCTGGCGGCCCTGCTGGGCCTGGCCGGTGTGGCGTACGTGCTGCTGCGCACCGGGGTCATCCCGCACTGGGACGCGCTGCCCGAACTGCGCGGCTCCGCCGCCCAGGAGAGCGGCCGGGCCGAGATGGATGCCCAGGCGATCGCCACGGTCAGCGCGGTCGGCCTGCTGGTGGTGTTCGTGCTCGCCGGCCTGCTGGCGAACGCGGGCGGCGAGACCAGGGTGCTGACCCGCTGGGGCCGCTACCGGGGCACGGTGCGTAGGACCGGGCTGGTGTGGGTCAACCCGCTGCTGCGCCGCCGCCGGGTGGACGTGCGGCTGCGGCACTGGCGCAGTGAGCCGGTCAAGGTGGTCGACCGCACCGGCACCCCGATCGTCGTCCGACTGCTGATCGTCTGGCGGGTCAAGGACACCGCGCGGGCGCTGATGGCGATCGAGGACCACGAGCGCTACCTGCGCGAGCAGGTCCAGGCGGTGCTCACCCGCACCGCGTCCACCCTGCCGTGCGACAGCAACGCGGCGCCCGGGCCCGCGCTGCGGGACGGGCAGTGGTTCGCCGGCGAGATGACCCGTGCGCTGGCCGCCGAGGCCGCCCCGGCCGGCCTGGAGGTCTACTCGGTGCAGCCGCTGACGCTGGACTACGCGCCCGAGGTCGCCGAGTCGATGCGCCGGCGCCGACTGGCCGACCTGGACGCGGGCCTGCGGACCGTGCTGGTCGACGACGCGGTCGAGGCGGCGGCGCTGGCCGTCCGCCGGCTGGAGCGCGCGACCGCGCAGGAACTGGACGAGGCCGCCCGCAGCGCACTGATGAAGCAGCTGCTGGTCGCCTTCGTCGCCCCGGCCGGAGTGGCCGCCTCGGTACCGCCCCCGGCCGCCCGGGCCGGGCGGAAGGAAGGACGACCCGCATGAGGATAGCCACCGGCGCGTACGCCGATCCCGACGTCGACCTCGACGCGGATCCCGGTCTGATCGGCTTCGAGGAACGCCTCGGCAGCATCCCCGCGATGACGGGTTGCGGCTGCCCGAACTGCGCGGGCCGGCCGCGTACCGCCCGCGCCGCGGCGGCGCCCGGCGGCGGCCGAATACACCGCGCCGTGCGAAGCACCTGCCTGGCCACCACCGTGCTGGCGGGCGCCGGCGTGGTCGGCCTGACGGCCGGTGCCGGGTCCGCGCACGCCGCGGCCGGCAAGCAGGGCTGGGACGGTTCGAAGTACTGGTTCAGGAACGGCGCCGGTGAGTGGCGCTGGACCGGCCACTACGACGTCTACGCCAGCCGCACCGGGCAGTCCGGCGGCGGTTCCGCCGGTTCCGCCGGTTCCAGCGGCTCCGCGGCCAAGACCGTCTCGAACGGCTCGGCCTCCTCCTGGGGGCTGCGCCAGGGCTGGGACGGTTCGAAGTACTGGTTCAAGAACGGCAGCGGTGAGTGGCGCTGGACCAGCCACTACGACGTCTACGTCAGCCGCACCGGGCGGTCCGGCGGCGGTTCGGCCCCGGCTCCCAGCCGGCCGTCCTCGGACGCCACGGCGTCCTCCGGGAGCACGGAGGCGGCCATCGGCTACGCGCTCGCCCAGCTGGGCAAGCCGTACGTCTGGGGCGGCAACGGCCCGTCCGGCTACGACTGCTCCGGGCTGGTCCAACAGGCCTACCGGCGCAGCGGGACAAGCCTGCCGCGGGTGGCCGACGACCAGTACGCGGCGACCACGCCGATCAGCGCGGGGCAGCTGCGCCGCGGTGACCTGGTGTTCTGGTCGGACAGCGGCCGGGCCTCGGGGATCCACCACGTGGGGATCTACCTGGGCGACGGCACGTTCGTGGAGGCGCCCCGGCCGGGCAAGACCGTCCGGATATCGACGCTCGACTCGGGCTACTACCCGACCCACTTCGGGCGGCCGTAGCCCCGGGACACGGCCCCGGGCCCCCGACGGCGCTCCGCTGTCGGGGGCCCGGTCGTGTTCACCGGGAGGCGGCGTCCAGCAGGGCGGTCTGCTCCGGGGTGAGCTTCAGTTCGGTGGCGGCCAGCAGCGGGGGCAGCTGGTCGACGGTGCGGGCGCTGGCGATCGGGGCGGCGACCGTCGGGCGGGCGGCGAGCCAGGCCAGGGCGACGGAGGTGGGGGTCACGTCGTGCTCGGCGGCGACCGAGTCCAGCGCCTCCAGCACCTTGGGGCCGCGCGGCTCGGCCAGGTAGCGGGCGGCGCCCTCGGCACGGGCGCTGTCCACGTCCGGGCCGCCGGGGCGGTACTTGCCGGTCAGGAAGCCCGAGGCGAGCGCGTAGTACGGGACGGTGGCGAGACCGTGCTCGGCGACCACGTCGGCCAGCGGGCCCTCGAATGTTCCACGGGAAACCAGGTTGTAGTGCGGCTGCACCGCGACGTACTTGGCCAGGTCCTCGCGCTCGGCGAAGGCCAGCGACTCGGCCAGCCGCTCGGCGGAGATGTTGGAGGCGGCGACCGCCCGGACCTTGCCCTCGCGGACCAGCCCGTCCAGCGCGGTGACGAACTCCTCGACCGGGGTCCCGTCGTCCCGGTGGGTGTAGTACAGGTCGATCCGCTCCACGCCCAGGCGGCGCAGCGAGGCCTCGGCGGCGGAACCGTTGGCTCCGCACCCCGATGGTCACCCTTCGTGGTAGCCTCGTCACGCTGATGTGAGGCGATGACCAAGCTCTGCGTCGGCCTACCGCCGGGCTGGCGGGAAGTCAGGTCTGTGGAGCTGATGTAAGACCGATGGGCGGCACACCGTCCCTTCGCTGGTAACCCAGGTCGGCAATTGGCTGCGAAGCAGAAAGTCCTACCCGCGAGGGTTGGATCCTCCGGTCTTGGCCGGAGGATGATGTCAAGTCCGCAGTCAACCCGACTGTGCGCCAGCGCATTCCGTGCGCTTTGCGGACTTCACGCCCCCCGTCGCGCGGCGGGGGCGCGTGTCGTCCGGGGAGGGGTCCGGGGTGTGCCTGAGGTGGGCTGATTCGTTAGAGTCCGTGCCATGGCTGACAACGACTACGACCCCGCCGGTAGCACCCAGATGTTCCGGGCGTTCGTCGACGAGAGCCCGGCGCGCCAGGCACCGGGCTCCGTCTCCACCTACGGCAGCACCAACAACAACAAGAGTCGCACCGGCGTGATCGCGCTGGTCGCCGTCGTCGCCCTGGTCGTCCTGGGCGCCGTCGTCTGGCTCGCGGTCAAGTGACCCTCGCGCGGGTGGCCCTGGTCCGGGTCACCCGCGCGACGGGAAGCACAGGTCCTAGCAGGGCTTGCGCCAGGCGTTGAGGTCGAGCTTCTTCTGCATCGAACTGAAGCCCAGCGCCTTGGTCTTGGCGCAGAACTGGTCCGTGTCGAGCTTGTACTCGACGTGGAACACCGCCTTGCCCGCCTTGATGAAGGGCGAGACGCGGTCGCACTCGTCGAACTGCGAGCACTCCTCGTTGACCGCGAAGTCGAAGTCCGGCAGCAGCGCGGGGATCTGGTCCAGGTCGTTCTTCAGACCGATGGCCAGACCGCGCTCGTGCGCGAGCTGGGCCAGCATGCGGTTGTACGCGAGCTGGTCGTCGGGGGTCAGCGGGAAGCCGCTGTTCTGGTTGTAGGCCTCGATGGTGTCCGGCTCGATGGCGTCGAAGCCCTTGCTCCTGCACATGTCGAAACGGGCCGCCATCAGCGGCTTCAGCTGGTCGAGCTTGCGGATGTCGAACCACTTCTCGCCCTTCCAGCCGGTGTCCGAGCCCTGCAGGGCCTTGGCGAAGGCGTTGGAGTCGGGGCGGAAGTCCTCCCAGGACCCGGCGTTGATGTAGCAGATCACCTTGCGGCCCTTGGCGTGCAGCGCGGCCACCACCGAGGCGTCGTTCTCGAAGCCGTCGATGTCGTAGACCGGGACGTCCACCGACTGGTCCACGGTGCCGCCCAGCTGCCACTGCCAGGCCAGGCCCGGGGTGGGCTGCCAGCGGGCGCCGGCCGGGGCCGGGGCGGTGGTGCCGGGCGGGGTGCTGCTCCCCGGCGGGGTGGCGGGAGCGGTGGTGGCGCCGGGTGTGCCCGGGGCCGTGGTCCCACCGGGCGTGCCGGGGGTGCTCGGGGTGTCCGTGGCGGACGGGGTGCCGGGGGTGCTCGGCGCGGTGGCCGCGGGAGAGTTGCTCGGGCTGCCGTCGGCCGAGTCCTGGTCGTCCTCCGAACCGGAGCTGCTGCACGAGCTGACCAGCAGGGCGGTGGCGGTGGCGAGGGCCAGGGCGGCCGGCAGGAGCCGGGTACGGCGGTTCACGGTAGTCGAACTCCGGATCGGGTCAGGTCAGTTCAGCGGCGGTCAGACCGTACGGCAGGGTGCGCCACGGGTTCTCGCCGGCGCCGGGTACGGCGCAGCCGACGCCCGCGCGCCGGGCGGCGATCAGTGCGGAGGCGTCCAGGGCGACGTCGGCCGGGACGTCGTAGACCAGGTGGCAGAAGCGGGAGGCCGCGTGGCGGCCGGTCCACAGCGGCAGCGTCATGGTGCGGTAGGTGTCCCAGTCGCCCTCGAAGGTGACCAGCAGGTCGGCCAGGCCGACCTCGGCGTAGCCGGGGTCCGGGTGCTCGCCGTGGCCGAACACCACGGTGCCGCAGCCGGCCGCCCGGGCGGCCGTGGCCAGTCGCCGGTAGTGCGGCAACGCACCCGGCTGGGTGGCGACTTGGTCGAGGTACACGCCGGTGATGCCGTGGCGCTGGCGGTACGTCAGGATGTCGGCGACCACGGCCGCGTGCGGCCTGCGGCCGTAGTCGGTGTCGGTGTAGCCGACCAACGGCAGGCCGGCCGCGCGGAGTTCCTCGGCGGCCTCGGCGAAGACGTTGTCCGGCACCTCCCCGGGACCGTCCGCGAGGTTGAGCACCACGGCGGCGATCCGGGCGGGGTCGGCGGCGGCGACCGCCCGCCAGGCCGCCGGGTCCACCGCGGGGTGGACGTACAGCGGCACCAGCAGGCGGCCGTCGGGGGTGGTCCCGGTCATGCGACCACCGGGGTCGGGGCGTGCTCGGCGGTGCTGAGCCACAGGTCGCGCAGGGTGTCGGCGAGGTCCGTCGCCGGGTGCCAGCCGAGCTCCCGGGCGGCGGCCGACACGTCGGCCTGCTGCCAGGAGACCGCGGCCGAGCGCTCGGAACCGGTGCCGCTCTCGTCGATCCGGCCGGTGAAGCCGGCCGCCGCGACCAGTCCGTCGGCGATCGCCCGGACCTGACGGGCCCGCCCGGAGGCGAGGTTGAGCACCCGGGGGAGCGGACGGTCGGCGGTGACCGCCAGACCGACCGCCTCGGCGATGTCCCGGGCGTCGACGAAGTCGCGGTAGGCGGAGAGGTCCCCGACCGTGACCACGGCGTCGGCGCCCTCGGGCGCCACCCGGCGCAGCTCGGCCGCCAGCCGGCCGGGCAGCGAGCCCGCCGGGGCGCCCGGGCCGACCGGGTTGAACACCCGCAGCACCACCGCGTCCAGCGACGAGCCGGCCACCGCGAGGGAGCCGGCCAGCTTGGTCGCGCCGTACACGCCGACCGGGCGGGCGTCGGCCTCCTCGGACAGCGAGCTGCCCTCGGCGCAGACGCCGTACTCGCCGGCCGAACCGATGTGCACCAGGCGGGCCTTCGAGGCGCCCAGGGAAAGCGCCTCGCAGAGCACCGCCGGGCCGCGGGCGTTCACCTCGGCCAGCTTGACCGCACTGCCGGCCACCGCGCCGGCGAAGTTGACCACCACGTCGGGGGCCAGCGCGGCCAGTTCCTCGCCGAGCGGGCCGGCCTGGGCGGTGCCCAGGTCCAGCCGGAGGTCGTGGGTGGGCCGTCGGCCCGCGGTCAGCACGGTGGCCCCGGGCAGCGACCGCAGGACGGCGGAGGCGTGACGGCCGAGGAAGCCGTCGCCGCCGAGTAGCAGAATCCTCACGCGGCTCGTCCGTCACTCTCGACGCCCGCGGTGGCGGGCTCGTCGGCGGCCTCGTCCGGGGCGGTGCGGGCGGCCGGGACCGGCAGCTCCGCGACGCCCGGCACGACGCCGGTCGACTCGAAGGGCATCAGCACCGGGCGGATGGTCGAGAACTCGGCGTTCGCCCGGTCGTAGTCGTCCGGGCGGCCGATGTCCAGCCAGTAGCCGCCGAAGTCGTAGGCGGCCGGCGGGGTGTCGGCGGCCAGCAGGTCGAGCACCAGCTCGTCGAAGCCCAGCGGCAGGCCGGGGGTGTACTTGGCGAGCGCCGCGCGCGAGACGCCGTACACGCCCATCGAGACGCGGTAGTCGATGCTGGGCTTCTCCTGGAAGCCGGTGATGGTGCCGGAGTCGGCGGTCAGCACACCGAAGTCGATCTTCACCTGGCGGGCGTAGGTGGCGATGGTCAGCGGGGCGCCGGACGCCTCGTGGTGCTTGAGCACTCCGGCGAAGTCCAGGTCGGTGAGGATGTCGCCGTTCATCACCAGGAAGTGCTCGGGCAGGCGGTCCTGCATGGTGAGCAGTGGGCCCATGGTGCCGAGCGGGCTGTCCTCGACGGCGTAGCCGACCCGCAGGCCCCACTGGGAGCCGTTGCCGACGTACGCGCGGATGATGTGGCCGAGGTGGCCGATGGCCAGGGTGACGGTCTTGAAGCCCGCGGCGGCGAGCTGGCGCATCACGATCTCCAGGATCGCGTGCTGGTCGCCGATCGGGACGAGCGGCTTGGGAAGCGCGGTGGTGTACGGGCGGAGGCGGACGCCCTTACCGCCGGCCAGGATCACTGCGTGCATGGTGTTTCCCCCACGGAAAGGATGTGTAGGACACGAATCCCGGTTACCAGGACGAGCATGATCGTTCGAGGCGGGTCAGACGTTGTAGATGTCGGTCTTGTAGCGGGCCAGGTTGGCCGGGTCACGGAAGAACTCGATGGTCTGCTCCAGGCCCTGCTCCAGCGTGAACTGCGGCGCCCAGCCGGTGGCCTCGCGAAGTCGGGTGGCGTCCGCGACCAGGCGCATGACCTCGGAGTTGGTCGGACGGATGCGCTGCTCGTCCTCCTTCACCACCAGGTCCACGCCCATCAGCTTGCCGACCAGGGTGACCAGGTCGCCGACCGAGATCTCGCCGCCGGTGCCGGCGTTGAAGGTCCGGCCGACCACGGTCTCGGCGGGCGCGGTGCCGACCGTGCGGAAGGCGTTGGCGGTGTCCTTGACGAACATGAAGTCGCGGGTCGGGCGCAGGTCGCCGAGGGTGATCTCGGTCTGGCCGGCCGCGACCTGGGCGATCACGGTGGAGATGACGGCGCGCATCGACTGGCGCGGGCCGAAGGTGTTGAACGGGCGCAGGGTGACGACCGGGGTCTCGAAGCTGGCGTGGTAGCTGTCGGCCAGCCGGTCCCCGCCGGCCTTGGAGGCGGCGTACGGGGACTGGGTGTTGATCGGGTGGTCCTCGGTGATCGGCACGGTCTGCGCGGTGCCGTAGGTCTCGCTGGTGGAGGTGTGCACCAGGCGCGGGATCTCCAGGTGGCGCACCGCCTCCAGCACGTTCAGGGTGCCGGTGACGTTGGTGTCCACGTACGAGTGGGGGGCGCGGTAGGAGTACGGGATCGCGATCAGGGCGGCCAGGTGGTAGACCGCCTCGGTGCCCTTGACCAGGCCGTTGACCGAGCCCGGGTCCCGGACGTCGCCGAGGATGATCTCGACCGAGTCCAGCACCTCCTCGGAGAGGGTCTCCAGCCAGCCGAAGGAGGAGAAGGAGTTGTACTGGACCATCGCGCGGACGTGGTGCCCGTCGGCGACCAGGGTCTCGACGAGGTGGGAGCCGATGAAGCCCTCGGCTCCGGTAACCGCGACGCTGCTCATGCGGGATTCGCTTTCTCGATGTACGGGGACGGCACGACGCTCTGTGGTGGTCGGCCGGTGGTGCCTCGGCTGAGGCGGACTTTTCAGCGGTGTTGGGTGGTGCGGCCGAGCGCGGGCCCGGCGATGGCGGTGAGGACGAGTGCGGCCGCCCCGCAGCCGATCAGCTGCAGGACGATCGGGTCCGCACCGGTCAGCAGCCCGGCGCTCTCGGCGACCGCGGCGGCCAGACAGATGAGGGCGGTGCTCCAGCTGAACCCGAAGGCGTTCAGCAGCAGCGCCAGCCAGAGCGAGCCGCCCAGGAGCAGCATCGCGCCGAGCTGCGGCACGCCGAGCGAGGGGGCGCCCGGCCACAGCACGGTCGCGGCGGCGTCCAGCGCGGCCACGGTGGTGAGGTAGATGAACAGGCAGCCGAGCAGGATCCCGCCGGTGCGGCGGGTGAACTGCCCGGTGGTGTGGCTGGTGCGCAGCGCGGCCACGGCCATCGCCCGGTAGCGGAACAGCAGCCACTCGGCGAGGCCGAGACTGAGCGTCAGCGCGATCATGGCCGGGCCGGTCGGGGTGGTCTTCACCTCGTGCACGGGACGGGCGTGCACGAGCTGTGCCGGGGTGTGCACGGCGTGGGAGGCGGCGTGCACGGCCTGGTGGATGGTCTCGCCGAGGCCGGCGATCAGCGTCAGCGCGCCGCAGGCCAGGCCGAACAGCAGGTGCGGGAGCTCCTGGCTGAGCGCCAGCTTCAGCTTCACGTCGTCCCGTTCGCCGCCGCGGGCGGCGACCAGCAGCTCACGGACGGCCAGTCCGACCGCCAGCGCCACCGAGGCGAGCAGCACCACCGTACGGACCACCTGCGGGACGTCGACGGCCAGCACCACGCCCGCGCCGACCGAGGCCGGTGCCAGCGCCAGCAGCAGGAACTTCTCCCGCCCGAGCACCAGCAGTGCGGTGGCCGCGCCCAGGTAGCAGGACTGCCCGGCGGCGAACCACAGCGCGCCGAGCGGCCCGCCGACGACGTACGCCGCCGCCGAGGCGAGCAGCGCGCCGACCGGTGCGCCGACGGCCAGGCAGACCGCGGCCTCCCGGCGGCGCAGCCGGCCCAGCCAGCGGTACGCGCGGTGCGCCAGGGCCTGGTTGAAGCCCCAGCTGACCAGGGTGGCGACGGACAGCGCGAGCATGCCCGAGGGCAGGCCGAAGCGCATCCGGGTGGTCGCGAACAGGTTGGCGCCGAGCAGGTAGCCGAGCCCGGGCAGGGCGAACACCAGGCCGCGCACCACGCAGCGCCAGGGGTCGGCCCGCCAGGGGTTGGCGAACTCGGAGCTCGGGCCGGGGTAGTGGCGCTCGACCTTCTCGAACAGCTCCTCGGCGACGGTGAACGCGTCGGGGCGGCCGTACAGCAGGGCGGCCTGCTCGTCGGAGAGGCCGTCGGACTCCAGGAAGGCCGCGATCTCGTACGGGTGGACGGCGTCGGCGCAGATGTCCCGCAGGCGCTCGGCGAGCTCGTCCAGCGGGTCGGCGGAGAGGCCGAGCTGCTCCGCGGGCTCGGGCTCGACGGGCGGGGCGGGGCGGCGGAGCTTCAGCGGCAGGGTGCGCAGCTGCATCGTCCGCTCGGCGCCGCCCTCGTCGGGAACCAGCCTGATCGGACCGCTCATGCCCCCACCTCGCGCTCGGCGGCCGCTTCGCGGTACACGCACCTCTTGATGGTGACCTCGCTTCGCTCGCTCACGCCCCCACCTCGCTCGGCTGGGGCTGGGCGGCGGCCAACTGGTCGTTCCAGTCGGGGCTGGGGACTTCGTCGGTGACGGCCACCACGCCGCCGGGCATCCAGCGGGAGGTGCCGAGGAGCTCGGTGTAGATGCCCCGGAAGCCGTCGATGTTCTGGCGGAGCGTGAACTGCTCGATGACCCGCAGCCGGGCCCCCTCGCCGAGCCGGGCGCGCCGTTCGGGGTCGCGCAGCAGCTCGATCGCGGCGGCCGCCATCGGCTCGGGCTCGCGCGGCGGGACGACCAGGCCGGTGTCGCCGACGGCCTCGCGCACGCCGCCGACGTCGGTCGAGACGGTCGCGCGGCCGCAGGACATCGCCTCGATCAGGGTGAACGGGAAGCCCTCGCTGATGCTGGAGAGCATCACCACGTTGCCCGCCGCGTACGCGTCGGTGATGTCGGCGACTCGGCCCTCGAAGGCCACCGAGTCGGCGATGCCGAGCTCGGCGGCCAGGGCTATGCAGCCGTCCCGGTACGCCTCGCCGCCCTTGGGAGTGCCCCCGAAGAGCCGCAGCCGCGCCTCGGGGATCTCACGGTGGACGATGGCGAAGGCCCGGATCAGCGTCTCCAGGTCCTTGATCGGGTCGACCCGGCCGGCCCAGCTGAGGGTCGGCGTCTCGGGCTCGGGCCCGGCCGGCGGGAACGCGGCCGGGTCCACCCCGTTGTAGACGGTGCGGATGTGGGCGGACGGCGTGCCGCCGCGCTCCTCCCAGCGCCGGTTGTACCGGTTGCCGGGGGTGACCAGCGCGGCCTGCCGGTAGCTCTCCTCGGCGAGCATCCGGTAGAAGCCGAGCAGCAGCGCCTTGACCGGCCAGCGGTAGGGGCCGGTGCGGTAGCCGAGGTAGCGCTCGCGCAGGTAGATGCCGTGCTCGGTGAGCAGAAACGGTACGCCGTACTGCTGGGCGGCGATCAGCCCGGGCAGGGTGGCCAGGCCGCCGCTGGCCGCGTGGGCGACGCCGTCGGTGGGCGGGTCGACCGAGAGCGGCCGCAGGGCGTGCTCCAGCAGGTCGGTGGCGTTCAGCGCGTCGTGCAGGGTGGGTCGGGAGACGGCGGTGGGCAGGTAGTCGCGGGTCCACACGTGCTGGAGGGTGCGCAGGGCGCGCTCGCTGCGCAGCGCCGGGCTGAGCAGCCCGCGCCGGGCGAGGTCGGCGAAGCCGTACAGCTCGGTGCCGAAGTGGGTGGTGTAGACCGGGTCGAGGATGGAGTGCAGGAAGCGCTCGTACGCGTTGAGGAAGCGCCGCATCTCCTTGCCACGCGGCGCACGGGCCTCCGCGGCAGGGCCCCACAGCGGCGCGGTGGTGACCGACCGTACGTTGGCCGGCAGTTCCCAGGCCAGTGCCTCCTGGCCGGTGCCGGTGACGGCGATGACGTCGAAGTCGACGTCCGGCATGCCTTGAACGAGCTGGTCGCACCAGACGCTCACGCCGCCGTGCTGGTGCGGATACGTCCCCTCGGTGAGCAGGGTGACGCGCATCTCCTGTCCCCCCTCCTGTTCTTGCGTCGGTTGTCCGGCCTGGGTGGCCGGAGCGGGCGCCGTGGCGGGGCCGGGCCGGTTGCCCGGCCCGACCCCGTCAGCGGGTGGTACGGGTTACCGGGTGCCGGAGCGCCCGGTGGTGCTGCCGTGCGAGGCCGTCCCCCCAGAGGCCTTGCCGGACTGGTTGCCCTGGCCGTTGTCGCCGTTGACCACGTCCTTGCCGGGCACCGGGGTTCCGCTGCCGGGGACGAGCGACTTGGCAGCGGGCTTGCGGGTGGTGTCGCTCGGGCCCACCGGGACCGGGGTGGCGACACCCTGCGGTACGACCTTCTTGTCCGCCGGGGCCGGGGCCGGGACGGACTTGGCCGCGACGCTCGGCGCGACGGCGGCCGGGGCGGCCGGCGCGCTGCCGGAGGGGAGCTGCAGGGCGACGCTGCTCTGCAGGGCGCTCGGGGACACCCAGCCCGAGAGCGTACCGGCGTAGGCCGAACCGAAGGCGGTCGAACCGATGGCCAGCTTCTGAGAAGTTCCGGTCGGCATGGTGGCCTGGATCTGAACACCGGCCGGCGCGCTGACCGTGACGTTGTTGCCGATCTTGTACGCGGTCACCTGGCCGGAGGCGACGGCCGAGTTCCAGGCCGCGCGCTTCTGGAACTCCTGGCCGATCTCGCGCTCACCGAGGTTCACGATCGGAGTGTTGTCGGCGTACAGCGAGCGGTAGGTGCCGAGGATCTTCTCCAGCACCGGGTACAGGATGCGGCCCTCGGAGAGGTTCGACTGGTGCACGAAGTGCGGCCGCGGGTCGTTGCTCAGCACATGGCCGAGGTCGATCCGGGCCTCCAGCGGCACGATGTACGACTGGTAGCCGGTGGTGGTGTCCAGCGGCTTGGGCAGGCAGGTGGAGTTGGCGTTGTTCTCGCAGACGCCGCTGCCGCCGTTGGCCTTGCTGGTGTAGATCCAGTTGTACTCGTCGGCCTCCTCCTGCGCCGAGCCGGCGTTGTAGAAGACGTTCATCGGGTACCGCGGCACGGTCAGCGTGGACGAACCGACGGCCCGCTGGGCGGGCTCGCGGGAGGCGTCGCTGCCGGTGAACTTGATGCCGTTGGCGGCCAGCGCCGGCGCCAGGTTCGGGTTGTCGCTGGTCTCCTGGGGGGCGGTCAGCAGGCCGGAGTGCTCGCCGGTGACGAGCACCTGCGGGTCGACGTTGAGGCCGTTCTTGGTGGCCCAGTCGAAGTTGTTCTTGATCTGGGTGTTGATGGTGTTCTGGTCGACCCAGACGGTGTTGCCCGAGGCGTCCTTGGTGCAGCGCCACGGCACCACGCTGACGTCCTGCACACAGCCCAGGTACGGGTGGGTGTAGGTGTGGTTGACCCAGCGGTAGCTGTTCTGGTCGGCGATCATCTGGTTCGCCGTCGGGTCGACCGTGGTGTTGTTGTCGGCCTTCCAGTCCTCGCTGCCGCCGCCGTTGAACACCATGTCCAGCGTGAAGTTGTTGGCGGCCTGCCACTGCTTGAGGTAGTTGGCGTCGTCCGGGGTCATCCGGATCGGGTTGGTCGTCCCCGGGGTGCCGGGCGGGCAGGTGACGTCGCCGGGGGTGCACTTCAGCGTGGTGGACCAGCGGTCGTCGGCCAGGAACACGTCGTCCACGTGGGTGGCGAAGTAGTTGCGGTCGTAGCCGAGGTGGACGCCCTGGGTGATCCAGTCGACCATGCCGCGGGCCAGCAGCCGGAACTGCTGCTGGTACTGGTTGTAGACGAAGGTGACGACCAGTTCCTTGCGGCCGTCGTGGGTGTACTCACCGACCAGCGAACCGCGGGTGGTCGAGTTGGGTATCTGCGCGTCGACCAGCGGGACGAAGGAGGCGCCGGACGGCAGATTGGCGAGCGGGGTCGCCAGGTAGCCGTAGCTCTCACTGACGTTCGGGTCGTTGTCCTCGAACGGCACGCTGCCCTTGAGGTACCCGAACGGGCCCGAAGTTCCGGCCGCGGTGGTGGCGGCCTGGAATCCGTCGAGGGTTCCGACGAAACCGGGATTCTGCGCGTAGTTCAGACCGACGGCCGGACTGGCCCAGGTGTACGCGTCAATCTGCCGCACGTTGAAAGCGGCTTCGTAGGTCGCGATCGCCGTCATCTCGGCGGCGCTGTTGGGGAAGGGGTTTTCGTTGGGCAGCACGATGCCCTGGTACTTCCCCCGCGGCTGCCCGTTCAGCGTGTCGCTCAGGAAAGCTGCGTTGATGACGGGGCGGTTGGGGTCATTGAGGCTGACGACCTTGTACGGCGTCCCCTGGCTCTTCAGCTCGGCGGTGATCGCCGCGACGGACGGACCCCCGTCGTCGATGACCAGGACGGTGAGGTCGATCCTGGGCGGCGTGGTGTCGCCGTGGGCCAGGGTGATCTGCAGGCCGCTGGCCAGCAGAACTGCCGCTGCGCAAGCGGCAACTCTTCGGGTCGCTCGACCCATGGTTGATCCTCCCCTTGGGGCCGGCGCAGCGCTGCTCTGCGCTCGCCCGCCCGTGTAGCTGTTCGCGGGCAGCAGGCTGCCCGGCGCCCATCCTGGTCGAGGGTCGGCTGTGCGAGGGACCAATTGGGCGAGAGTGCAGCGAACCTGTTACCAACGTTCATGGCGAAGCCATGGAGGCGCTGATTGTGACCGCAACCGGACCGCCCACGCAAATAATGAATTGAAAATGAAAAAACGGAAGCCGAGTGCTACAGCTGGTTACCGAGTGTGCGGCTCAGGCGGTTCCGCAGGAGACCTACACTGTCGTCGTTGCGCATGACACTCTTGCACATCTCGCCGGTCTGACGGGCAGGTTCATGCAATATCGGGCACCGCTGTGCCATGTGACAGTCTGAATATGCAATGGAGGCGCGCGGGTGACCGATCGGCAGATCGAGTCCGAGCGAATCGGAGACGCACGGAATGCACTCCCGGAGCCGGACGCAGCGGTGCTGGTCGGGCGCAGTCTCGGCCTGCGCGGCGCGGTCAACGCCCGGGATCTGGGCGGCTATCGGACGGCCGACGGGCGGTCGGTCCGCGGCGGAGTGGCCCTGCGCAGTGATGGCCTGAACCACGTCACCGCCGAGGACCTCGGGCCGCTGGGCGCGCTCGGCCTGCGCCGGGTGGTGGACCTGCGCAGTGCCGAGGAGATCCGCGAGGCCGGCCCGGACCGCCTTCCGGACCGCGTGGACCTGCACCATCTTCCGCTGCTGGCAACGGACTTCGACATCCACCTGACGCTGCGCAGCGCCCTGTCCGACCGCAGCGCGCGCAAGCAGCGCGCCCTGCTCGGCGGTGGCCGGGCGGCCGCGATGATGACCGGCCTCTACCGCTGGTTCGTCACCGACGCGCAGGCCCGGGAGCGTTTCGCCGACCTGCTGCGGCTGCTGGCCGCGCCGGACGGGGTGCCGCTGCTGTTCCACTGCTCGGCCGGCAAGGACCGCACCGGCTGGGCCGCCGCACTGGTGCTGACCGCCCTGGGCGTGGACCGCGAGACCGTGCTCGCCGACTACCTGCTCACCAACGAGCGTTCCGCCCCGGTGGTGACGAGGGTGCTGGACGACTTCGGCAGCCACGGCCTGATGCGCGAGCCCGAGCTCCTCCTGCCGGTCTTTCGGGCCGACCGCGCCTACCTGGACGCGGCCTTCACGGAGGTCGAGGCCGGCTGGAGCGGCTTCGACGCGTTCTGGCGGGAGGGGCTCGGGCTGGACGAGGACGTGCTGACCGGACTGCGGACCAACCTGCTGGACGGCGGCGGCGGTTGAGCCGGCGAGGGGTCAGCCCTCGCTGATCAGCCCCGCGCGGAGCTGGGTGAGCGTCCTGGTGAGCAGCCGGGAGACGTGCATCTGGGAGATCCCGATCTCCTCGCCGATCTGCGACTGGGTGAGGTTGCCGAAGAAGCGCAGCATGATGATCCGGCGTTCGCGCGGCGGCAGCTTGGCGAGCAGGGGCTTGAGCGACTCCCGGTACTCCACGCCCTCCAGCGCGAGGTCCTCGTAGCCGAGCCGCTCGGCCAGCGGCCCCTCGCTGTCCTCCTCGCCGGGGCTGGAGTCCAGCGAGCTGGCGGTGTACGCGTTGCCCACCGCGAGGCCCTCGACCACGTCCTCCTCGCTGACGCCCAGGCAGGTGGCCAGCTCGGCGACGGTGGGGGAGCGGTCCAGCCGCTGGGACAGCTCGTCCCCGGCCTTGGTGAGCGCCAGCCGCAGCTCCTGGAGCCGCCGCGGCACCCGGACCGACCAGCTGGTGTCCCGGAAGAAGCGCTTGATCTCGCCGACCACGGTCGGCATCGCGAAGGTGGGGAATTCCACCCCGCGCTCCAGGTCGAAGCGGTCGATCGCCTTGATCAGGCCGATGGTGCCGACCTGGACGATGTCCTCCATCGGCTCGTTGCGGCTGCGGAAGCGCGCCGAGGCGTACCTGACCAGCGGCAGGTTGAGCTCGATCAGGGTGTCGCGGACGTAGGTGTGCTCCGTGCTGCCCGGTTCCAGGGCGGCCAGCCGCAGGAACAGCGAGCGGGAGAGCGTCCGGGTGTCCAGCCCGGAGCCGGGCGGCGTCTCGGGCGGAGCTCCGGGGCCGGGCGGCTCGGCGACGGGCCTTTCGAGGGACGTGGCCCGCTGGTGCGGGATCCGCTCCTCGGCAACCACGGTGCCCTCGGCCTGACCAGCGTGGATCTCCGCAGTGCCCAGCTCTCCGGACATGCACCCACCCCCTTGTGACTGACAGTTGAACGGGGGCCGTCGCACGGAGGTTCCCGGCGAGGGCCCAACCCCCTGCATACCGGAACACGATCCACGGCAAACCCGAACGTCGCAAGATGTCACGTCGGGGTAACGCGCTGCAATCTCACTCTTCCCAGGAGTTGCCGGTGCGAAGCCTGGTCAGGATCCGCGAGAGCAGCCGGGAGACGTGCATCTGGGACATCCCCAGCTCGGTGCTGATCTGCGACTGGGTGAGGTTGGCGAAGAACCGCAGCATCACGATCCGCCGCTCCCGCTCGGGGAGTTGGACCAGCAGGTGGCGGACCATGTCGCGGTGCTCGACCTCGGCGAGCGCGGAGTCCTCGTAGCCGAGCCGGTCCAGCAGGGCGAGCCCGCCCTCGTGCTCCTGCGCGGCCTCCAGGGACGCCGCGTTGTAGGCCCGTCCGGCGTCCAGGCAGGCCCGGACGTCCTCCTCGGGGATCCGCAGGCTGGCGGCGATCTCGGGCACCTTGGGGGCCCGTCCGTTCAGCACCGTCAGTTCCTCCATGGCGCTGCTGACCTGGACCCACAGCTCCTGGAGCCGGCGCGGGACGTGCATGGTGCGGACGTTGTCCCGGAAGTAGCGCTTGATCTCGCCGAGGATGGTCGGCAGCGCGTAGGTGGGGAACTGGACGCCGCGCTCCGGGTCGAAGCGGTCGATCGCGTTGATCAGGCCGATGGTGCCGACCTGGACAACGTCCTCCATCGGCTCGCTGCGGCTGCGGAAGCGGGTGGCCGCGTAGCGGACCAGCGGGATGTTCACCTCGATCAGGGCGGCCCGGACCCGCTCCCGTTCGGGGGCGTCCGGCGGCAGCTCGGCGAGCCGCTCGAACAGCACCCGGGTCAGCGTCCGTACGTCCACGGCCGGCCGGCCGCCGGCGCCGCGCAGCCCGTCCGGGCGGAGCTCGCCGGCCGGGCTGATGATCGCAGCCAGCACCTCGTCCACGGACACGTCACCCCTCCCAAAGTCGACAACGGCGGGCCCTGCGGATCGGGTGTCGCGGCTGGTTCACTACCTAGCCATGTCCGGCAAAACCGGTCATAGCATCACAAGGTGGGCGCAGGTCGGGCAAGCACCCGATGGAGGTGTGTTGGTGGGGCGCCCGGTCCCCACCGGTCCCGTCGCCGAATCGCCGCAAGGGTCGTCCCTGGACGGAGCAGAACGCCCCGCCCGGGGGCCGGGCGGGGCGGCGCGGGCCGTCCGGGGGACGGTCCGGTGGGGATCAGACCTCGATGTCGGCGATCACCCAGGTGGCGAACTCGCGCCACTCGCCCGCCGCGGCCTGGTGGGCCGGGTGGGTCAGGTAGGCCTGCAGGGACTCGCGGTCCTCGACCAGGCTGTTGATCGCGTAGTCGTACGCGATGTCCCGCTCGGTGGTGTTCCAGCCGCACTCCCACTCGCGGAGCTCGGGGATCAGCGAACCGAGCTCGGCGAACGCCTTGGCGCCGGCGAGCACGCGCTCTTCGTCCTTGGTGACGCCTTCGTTGAGCTTGAACAGGACCAGGTGCCGGATCACGATTGCCGCTCCTCGCGGACGGGGGTAGAGGGTCCCGCCCACCGTAGCCGGTGCGCCCGGGCCGGTCGCGGGCCGTCCGGGTGTCGAGCCGACCGCTACTTGATCAGGCCGGTCATGAAGGTGCCGACGGCCTTGGCCGCGTTCGAGATGCCCTCGAAGCCGAGCTGGACGAGTTCGGCGGAGCGGGCGGGTGAGGTGATGATCGAGTAGAGCACGAAGATGAGCAGGAGGATCATGCCGATCTTCTTCGCCTGCGCCATCGTGACCTTCCTCCCTGCGGTGGACCGCCGCCATTCGGGTGCCCGAGCGGTCCTGCAGGGCAGCTTATCCACCGGACGGGCTATCAAGTGTGCGACGCGTTCGTCCGACGGGACGAAGGTCCCCGTGACTGGGGCCTTTCTCCGGGTGCCCGGACGGGACCGGGGCGGCAGGATGGATGACGTACCGGGGATCTGGCAGGAATCCCCCGGTGCGTGGATCCGGAGCTCCCCGCTGTGGGACCGGGCGCCGCGACTTCCCCCGACGCGGCACCGGTTGTGGGACTCCGCCGGGGGAGCGGTCAGTCCCCCCGAGCCGCTCCCCCCTCCAGGCTCCGTACGGGCCGGGCAACGGTGGTCGTCGGCCCGGAGTGCGGAGCCGTTTCCGCGTCCGAGGGTCCGTGGAAACGCCGAGGGCCCGTCCGGATCGGACGGGCCCTCGGGCTTTCCAGCGGTAGCGGTGGGATTCGAACCCACGGTGGAGTTGCCCCCACACACGCTTTCGAGGCGTGCTCCTTTGGCCGCTCGGACACGCTACCGAGGGGAACTCTACCGGACGGGTGGCGCGGTCACGAAATCCGTTGTCGGCGGGACCGCGGCCGAGGGCACAGCGGTGGGTGTCGAAGCTCAGCGGTGGGTGTCGAAGAAGGCGCGCAGCTGCTCGCCGCACTCCTCGGCGAGGACGCCCCAGATCACCTCGGGGCGGTGGTTGAGCCGGCGGTCGCGCATCACGTCGAAGAGCGAGCCGGCCGCGCCGGCCTTCTCGTCGAGGGCGCCGTAGACCACCCGGTCGATCCGGGACAGCACGATGGCGCCGGCGCACATCGTGCAGGGCTCCAGCGTGACGACCAGGGTGCAGCCGCTCAGCCGCCACTCGCCGATCTTCTCCGCCGCCTGCCGGATCGCGACCACCTCGGCGTGCGCGGTCGGGTCGCCGACCGCCTCGCGCTCGTTGTGGCCGCGCCCGAGCACCTCGCCGTCCGGGCCCAGGATGAGCGCCCCGACCGGGACGTCACCGGTGGCCGGCGCCAGGGCGGCCTCGGCGATGGCGAGGCGCATCGGCGCCGCCCAGCGGTCGCGGACCGGGTCGGGGCGGACGGGGGCGGGCAGCGGGGGGACGTACGGGACGGTCAGTGGGGTGGATGCGGGCTGCATGGCATCCAGTGTCGGGCATCCGCCCGCTACCGGACCGCCTCCAGGACCTCGCCGCAGCCCAGCGCCTCGGCGATCTCCTCCAGGGCGTCGCCGGGTACCGCGCCCTCGCCGCTGAGGGCGAGCAGCTCGTCGGCGGCGAGGCCGAACTCGGTGAGCAGGTGGGCGTCGCCGAGCGGGCCGACCGGGACGCCGCCGCGGGCGTCCGCGTCCTCGTCGTCCTGGTCCTCCGCCTCCTCTGCCTCGTCCAGCAGGTGGTCCAGGTCGCCGAACTCGCTCTCGCCGGCCTGGTCGACCAGCTCGTCGGTGAGGACGGAGCCGTAGGAGCTGCGGGCGGCGGCGGCGCCGTCCGACACGAAGATCCGCGGGTCCTCCTCGCCGTCCACCCGGACGATGGCGAACCAGGAGTCCTCCTGTTCGATGAAGATCAGGACGCTGTCGTCGTCCTGCGTGGAGTCGCGGGCCAGATCGGCCAGATCGGCCAGGGTTTCGACGTCGTCGAGTTCCGTCTCGCTCACATCCCACCCGTCCTCGGTGCGAGCAAGCACTGCAGCGAAGTACGCCACCAGGGACACTCCCAAGATCATCGGTCTCGGCTGTCGGCGCGCTCGGGCAACGCGGAAATCTGGCCGCCCCCGCGCCAGAGGCGGTCCGCTTGTTCGGACCGTCCCATCGGAATCGTGACAGAAAGCCCGCCCTTGCGGGGGGTGTTCTGCAGCGCGTCTTTGCAGGTCGTGTCGGAAGGACCGGGTGGCGGACAGCGGAGCCGGGCCAGGAGTGTCCGAAGGCGGTCGAAATTTGGTCCGAACGTCCGTCGGAGTCGGGTCGGTCGAGTCGGCGGCCATCGCGGGCCCGGGTCGGACCCCGGTCGGACCCGGTTCCGCTCCTCGTCGGCTCCCCGACGGAACCGCGTCAGATCCGCGTCAGGACCGCTTCAGATCCGGAATGTTCGCATTCGCATCGCTTCGCGCATCCGCCGTTCCTTGGTCCGCCGGGGCTGGACCCGTTCCCTCAGCTCGCGGGCCTCGGCGAGCTCACGCAGAAAGACGGCCCGCCGCGTGCGGCGTTCCGCCTCGGTCTCCGGGGGGTCGTGCGGCGGGCCGGCGCCAAGGGCCGCCCCGCCGACGGGCTCGTCCGCCGAGCCGTCCCCGGCTTTCGGGTTGCTCGTCATAAGACGTGACATTCCCAGAACGGGCGGATTGATACCACAGGAGACGGTTCCGTCCGGACATCCGCGATGTGTCACGGCGTGTCACGGGCGTGTCACCCCGGCTGGTGGGCGGCTGTGGCACGGCGTGTCGTACAGGCGTCCAGGACCGGGCTAACCTCGGTACATGCGTCTCCACGTCGTCGACCACCCCCTGGTCGCCCACAAGCTCTCCACCCTGCGCGACGAGCGCACCGACTCGCCGACCTTCCGTCGCCTGACCGACGAGCTGGTGACCCTCCTCGCCTACGAGGCCACCCGGGACGTCCGCACCGACGAGGTGGAGATCACCACGCCCGTGGCGGTCACGCTCGGCACCCGCCTCAGCTACCCCCGTCCGCTGGTCGTGCCGATCCTGCGGGCCGGCCTCGGCATGCTGGACGGGATGACCCGCCTGCTGCCGACCGCCGAGGTGGGCTTCCTCGGCATGGTGCGCAACGAGGAGACCCTGGAGGCCTCCACGTACGCCACCCGGATGCCGGACGACCTCTCGGGCCGCCAGGTCTACGTGCTCGACCCGATGCTGGCCACCGGCGGCACCCTGGTCGCCGCGATCAAGATGCTGATCGAGCGCGGCGCCACCGACGTCACCGCCGTGGTGCTGCTGGCCGCGCCGGAGGGCGTCGAGGTGATGCGCCGCGAGCTGGCCGACCTGCCGGTCACCGTGGTCACCGCGGCCCTGGACGAGCGGCTGAACGAGAACGGCTACATCGTCCCCGGCCTGGGCGACGCGGGCGACCGGCTGTACGGCACCGCGGGCTGAGTCCCCGCTCACGTACGGCCTGCTACGACCGGCCCGCCGCGTACGGGCCCCCTTCAGGCACGACTCCGAACGACCGAGAGCCCCCGGCACTGCCGGGGGCTCCTGCGTGTCCGTCGGGCCTCAGCAGCTGCCGGTGGCGCTCGGGGTGGGGGAGGGCTTGGTGGCCAGGGCGAGGGCGGCGGCCGCCTGGGTCTCGTCCAGCAGGGCGTTGTAGCTGTCGCCGATCACGAAGTCCACGCTGGCGTCGGTGCGGGCGTCGGCGGTGACGGTGGCCCCGGCGATCTGCGAGCCGACCAGGGTGCCGCCCCCGGCACCGGCCGGGCCGGCGATCACCTGGGCGGTCCCGGGCACCTTCTTGTCCAGTTCGGCCGGCGCGTTGCCGACCTTGCCGATGGTGAAGCCGCGCTTCTTGAGCTCGTCGGCGGTCCGCCCGGCCAGGCCGGCCTTGGTGGTGGCGTTGTAGACGTTCACCGTGACGGCCGAGGCCTGCGGGATGACGTGCGGGTCGCCGCCGGGGGCGCCGGGTGTGCCGGGTGCGGCGGCGGCGGTGGCGCCGGAGGCCGCAGGGGCGCCCGGCGTGGCGCCCGGCGTCGGGGCGGCCAGCGGCTTGCCGGACGACGTCGCGCAGGCCTGCGCGGAGGCGTTCTTGGTCTTGCCGATGAAGATGTCGTAGAGCTGCACGCCGCCGAGCGCGATCAGGGCCAGCGCCAGCAGGCCGGCGAGCGCGGCGATCACCTTGCGGCTCTTCTTCGGGGGCCGGCCCAGCCGCGGGTAGGCGTTGCCGGTGATGCGGTACTGCTTCCCCTTGAGGCCTTGGGGAGTCAACATGCTCACGGTTTGTCTCCCCCTCGTGCCAGGGCGGGGTCGGGATGACGACGGGTGGGCCGGGTAGGGGCGCCCCCCACGTGCGGGCGGATCCCCTGGTCGCGGCCGTAGTCAGCAGAGTAGTGCCGTACGGCTGAGAAGGTACTAAACGATCATCATGTGGAGTACGCCGGTACCCGAAAGGAGGTACCCGGGTACGCGCGGACCGCCCGCCGCCGGATGGCGAGGAGCGGTCCGTGAAGCCTGCGTGGATGCCCCGGGCCGCCGGCCCGGGGTCGGAGTCCTGGGGTCGGTGCCCTGCGGTGGGGCGCCGTCAGTCCATTTCGAGGACGCGGGCGTGGAGCACCTGGCGCTGCTGCAGCGCGGCCCGTACGGCCCGGTGCAGCCCGTCCTCCAGGTAGAGGTCGCCGCGCCACTTCACCACGTGGGCGAAGAGGTCCCCGTAGAAGGTCGAGTCCTCGGCCAGCAGGGTTTCCAGGTCGAGTTGGCCCTTGGTGGTCACCAGCTGGTCGAGCCGCACCGGACGTGGGGCGACGTCAGCCCACTGGCGGGTGCTCGTCCGGCCGTGATCCGGGTACGGCCGCCCGTTGCCGATGCGCTTGAAGATCACACGGAAAGCCTACCGTTTGGGCGGCGGATGGCGCAGCAGCCGCGACGTCGCCACGCGCGCGGGTGTGAACTGCGGATGGACGAATGTGGCTGTTTGATGGGAAATGTCGCGAACATCGGCCCCGGTTCCGATCGGGTTCCGGTCCTGAATGCGAAGCGTTCCGATCCCGTGTCCGGATCCCGTGTCCCGATCCCGCGTTCGAGCGGCGGTGAGCCTCAGCCGGCGAGCGCGGCGCCGATCCGGTCGAGCGAGGCCAGCCGCATCAGGCCGTAGTTGTAGAACTCGACCTCGGGGACGCCGAGTCCACGCAGGGTGGCGATCTTGGCGGCGAGGTTCTCCGGGCCGTCGCAGTCCGAGGCCATCGGACGCAGGACCACCGCCATCCGCTGCGGGCGGACGCCGTGCAGGGCGAAGGCGGCGAGCTTCTCCCGGACGGCCTCCGGGGTCCTGGCGTAGCCGAGGGTCTCGATCTGGTCGGTGGCCCCGGCGAGGGCGGGCAGGTCGATGCCGGACAGCCAGCCCTTGCCGGGGCCACCGCCGTCCATGAAGCTCAGCCGCATGCCGTGCCGGCGGGCCTGCTCGGTGAGGTCGGCGGCGAGCGCGGTGACGGTGGCGGCGGAGGCGTCCACGTAGGCGGCGAAAGCGCCGTCGGCGAGGGCGCTCAGATCGGCGGGCTCGGCGGCGGCCTCCTGGTCGGCCAGCCGGTGGCGCAGTTCGCTCCGTACCGCCTCGGCGACCTGCTCGGCGTGGACACCGGCACGGGTGGCGGCGGCGCGGCAGTGCGGGCAGAAGCAGACGCCGAGCAGGGCCTCGGCGGTCGGGCCCAGCTCCTCGAAGTAGCGCTCGTGGTGGTAGCCGTGGCGCAGGCCGTGGAAGTGCAGGGACTCGGCGCGGATCGCGTCCACTCCGTAGCGGGCGAGTTCGTCGACCAGGGTCAGCGCGTACTCGCGGACCTCCGGGTTCGCCGGGCAGAGCTCGGTGAGGTGGCGGTCGCCGAAGGCGTTGGCCGGGGCGCAGTCGGGGTGGGCGAAGCCGAGCCGGTCGTTGTGGCAGAACACCGTCCAGGCGTGCAGTTTCAGGCCGCGCCGGCCGGTCTCGGCGGCGGCCTCGGCGAAGGGGTCGCGGTCGCCGATCGCGGTGGACGGGACGGGCGTCAGGCGTCGGCCCTGCCAGCGGGCCGGGTCGGGGCGGAAGTAGGCCGCGCCCGGCTCCAGGTAGCGGATCACCCGCCGGGGGTTGTGCGGGAAGACGTCGCGGGCCTCGTGGTAGACCGAGGCCAGGGTGACGCCGCCGACTCCGGCGCGGTCGGTGAGGTTGCCGAAGAAGGTGTCGGCGCCCTCGTCGAGCAGGTCGGTGGCGAAGGCGAGGACGGACGACTCCACGGTGCGGCTCCGGAGCTGGGGGCAGGGGCGCCGTTCACGCTAGCCGCAGGGGTGGGAATGGTCTATACCTGAATCCCCGGGCGGCCTACAGGCCCAGGTCGTCGAGTTCCTTGAGCAGGGCGGCGTTGGGGCTGTTCGGGTCGGTGCCGGTCGACTTGGCCCTGCCCTGGGTCTCGCCCCCGGCCGGGGCCGAGGCCGAGGCCGGGGCCTGGACCTGGGGCTCGCGGGCTCGGCGCGGGGCGCGGTTGCGGAAGATCCACGCGCCGGCCAGGCCGCCGATCAGACCGCCCAGGTGGGCCGACCAGCTGATGCCCGGGGCGACGCCGGGCAGGGCGCTGGTCACCATGTAGGCGTAGGAGGCGCCGAGCACCACGCCGATCAGGGTGTCGATCAGGTTGCGGTCGATGATCCCGCGCAGCACCACGTAGCCGAAGTAGCCGAACACCACGCCGCTGGCGCCGGCGCCGATCCGGTTCGGGCTGTCGAAGACCCAGGAGGTCAGCTCGCTGGTCAGGGCGACCAGCAGGGTCAGGCCGAGGAACTTCCTGACCCCTCGGTAGGCCGCCAGGAAGCCGAAGACGAACAGCGGGCCGGAGTTGGCCTCCAGGTGCGCCCAGTTCCAGTGCAGGAACGGCGCGGTGACGACGTTCGGCAGTCGGCTCACATCCTGCGGGATGACGCCGAAGCGCTTGCCGAGGTCGTAGTCGTCCATCCAGTTCACCAGCTGGATCAGCCAGATCGCGGCCAGTACCCCGACCATGGTGAACAGCGCCCGGCGGGCGTCGGCGATCATCTGGACGGGGTCGATCGTGGTTGCCGTGCTGCTGCGGTGCTCCGAGGCCATGACCTCGACTGTAGGTGCGACGGGAACGGACGTGCACCCCATTACAGTGATCGGTGGCGGCCGGTTCACGGCCGTCACCGGCCCGTTGAGAGGTGACAAACCCATGAGTGTTCGTCCGCCGCTGCCGTACGAGTTCCTGCCGCAGGTGCCGTCCTTCCCGCTGAGCAGCCAGGACTTCACCGAAGGAGCCACGCTGGGCCGGGAGTTCATCTACTCCGGCGGCAACCTCTCGCCGCAGCTGGCCTGGTCGGGCCTGCCGGAGGCCACCAAGAGCATCGCCGTCACCTGCTACGACCCGGACGCGCCGACCGGCTCCGGCTGGTGGCACTGGCTCGCCCTCAACCTGCCCGCCGACACCGTCGAACTGCCGCGCGGCGCCGGTTCGTCGGACGGGAGCCTGCCGGGCGCGGCCTCCTTCCACGGCCGCACCGACTTCCCGGGCAACAAGTACGACGGCGCCGCCCCGCCGCCCGGTGCCCCGCACCGGTACGTGTTCGCGGTGCACGCGCTGGACGTGGAGAAGCTGGACGTCACCGCCGACACCCCGGCGGCCCAGGTCGGCTTCAACCTGACCTTCCACACCCTGGGGCGGGCGCTGCTGACCGGCGAGTACGGGGTCTGAGGACCGGTGTCGACGTCCGATCGTCCGGTCGAGGTCTGGCGGCTGCCCGAGGAGGACTGGCGGGCGGGCCGCCGGGCCGCGACGTGGACGGTCGGGCCGGGCGGGGAGCTGCTGGTCCTGCTGACGGCCGGAGCGGAACCGGAACCGCCGTACGACGCCTGTCTGGTGACCGTCGAACGGGGCGGTGAGCGGCGTCTCGATCTGCCGCAGGTCCCGCTCCGCCGCCCGACGTACCTCGGTCTGCTGCCGGGCGGTCGGCCGCTGGTGGTGGACGGTCGGGCGGAGGAGCTGGCGGACGGCTGGGAGCTCAACGGCCTGGTGTTCGCACCGGACGGCCGGCCGACCCGGCGGCTGCAGCTCGGCGACGACGTCCAGGCGCTGGTGACGGACCGTGAAGGCCGGATCTGGCTGGCCTTCGGCGACGAGGGTTGCTACGGGGACAATCCGCTCGCCCGGCGCGGCCTGCTGGGTCTGGACGGCGCCGGGCGGACCGTCTGGGTTCCGGACTTCGAGGACCTGCCCGACGAGCCGATGGAGGGCCTCGCCGCCGCCACCGAGGGGCGGCGGGTCTGGCTGGCCTGGTACGGGGAGCGCACCTTCCTCACCGCCGCCGACCCGGGGGGTGGGCCGCCCCTCAGCATGCGGCTGCCGGCCCGGCAGCCGGTGGGCTTCGCGATCGCCGACGACCGGGCCGTCTTCCTGCAGCCCGAAGGCGAGTTGGTCCGGTGCGTACGGGAGAGCCGCAAGGGCTGGCGGGAGGTCCGCCGGGAGCGGCTGGACCTGCCGGGGGAGTTGGACCGGCAGCACGCCCACGGCCGGGACGGCGTGCTCCGGTTCCGCTGCGGCAACGGCTGGTACCGGGTCCCGGCCTGAGTCACTGGCATCGGCCCCGAGGTCCGTCTAACCCGGCTGGTTCGCCGCGTGGTCGGCCAGGTCCGCGAGCCTGCGCAGGTGCTCGCGCAGCTCCGGCGGCTCGTGCACCTCGAAGGGGCAGTCCAGCATCAGCAGCCCCGCCGCCAGCCACCTCAGGGAGTCCGCCCGGGAGCGCAGGCGGCAGCTGTGGTCGTCGATCGGTTCGATCTCGTAGTCCCCGGTCCACGGCATCCAGCCGTCGACCTCGGCGGCGGGCCGGTGGACGGTGGCCACCATGGTGTGCGTCGGCGACTGGCCGCGCAGCCTGCTCGCCACGAACACGGCGGCGTCCTCGGCGGGGAGCGGGCGCGGGGTGAAGCGGGCGCCGGTGGCGAAGGGCTCGCTCAGCCGGTCGATCCGGAAGAGCCGCCAGTCCTCGCGGTCCAGGTCGTAGCCGATCAGGTACCAGCGGCGGCCGGTCGAGACGAGGCGCTCGGGTTCGACGTTGCGCCGGGTCTCGGCGCCGTCGCGGGCCCGGTAGGAGAAGCGCAGCCGCTCCTTGGCGGTGACGGCGCGGGCGAGCATGGTGAGGTCCTCCGGGTCGACGGTCGGGCCGTCCCCGGTGAGCAGCGGCACGGTGGCGCTGTTGAGCGTGCCCACCCGGTGCCGCAGCCGGGCGGGCAGCACCTGGAGCAGTTTGCCGAGGGCCCGTACCGAGGCCTCCTCGATGCCGACCACCGCGTGTCCGGCCGCCGCCCGGAGCCCGACCGCGATGGCCACCGCCTCGTCGTCGTCCAGCAGCAGCGGCGGCATCGCGGTGCCCGCGACCAGCCGGTAGCCGCCGACCGCGCCCATGGTGGCCCGCACCGGGTAGCCGAGGTCGCGCAGCCGGTCGATGTCGCGCCGGATGGTGCGGGGGCTGACGCCGAGCCGCTCGGCGAGTTCGCTGCCGGGCCACTCGCGCGGGGTCTGCAGCAGGGACAGCAGGTTCAGCAGCCGGGCCGGGGTGTCGGTCATGCCGTCCAGGATGCCGGACGAACTGGGACAGGTCCTGACCTACATGACCCCTACCTTGGTGGACGTGCAGCAGAAGAGCGAGGAGTACGGAATGACCACGGCGGGAGCCGACCGGCGGAGGTGGATCGCGCTGGCGATCGTGATGGTCGCCTCCTTCATGGACCTGGTGGACGTGACCATCGTCAACATCGCCATCCCGAGCATCCAGCAGGACACCGGCGCCTCCTTCAGCGCCATCCAGTGGGTCACCGGCGGCTACGCGCTGGCCTTCGCGATCGGGCTGATCACCGGCGGCCGACTGGGCGACATCCACGGCCGCAAGCGGCTGTTCCTGATCGGGATCGGCGGCTTCACCGTGGCCTCCGCGCTGTGCGGGCTGGCCTCCGGCCCGGAGATGCTGGTCGCGATGCGGCTGCTGCAGGGCGGCACGGCGGCGCTGATGGTGCCGCAGGTGCTGTCGATCATCCACGCGACCTTCCCGGCGGAGGAGCGCGGCAAGGTGTTCGGCATGTTCGGCGCGGTGGTCGGACTGGGCGCGGTCTCCGGTCCGATGATCGGCGCGCTGCTCACCGAGTGGGACCCGCTGGGCCTGGCCTGGCGGCCGATCTTCCTGATCAACCTGCCGGTCGGCATCGCCGGGCTGCTGCTCGGCCGCCGCTACATCGACGAGTCCAGGGCCGAGCACGCGCTGAAGCTGGACCTGGTCGGCGTGGCGCTGGCCAGCCTCGGCCTGCTGATGCTGGTCTACCCGCTGACCCACGGCCGGGAGGCCGGCTGGCCGCTCTGGGGCTATCTGTCGATGGCCGGGAGCCTGCCGGTGTTCGCGCTGTTCGTGGTGTACGAGAAGGCCAAGACCCGGCGGGACGGCTCGCCGCTGGTGGAGCTGTCGCTGTTCCGGGTGAAGAGCTTCGCGGCCGGGATCTGCGTGCAGCTGGCCTTCGGGGTGGCGCTCGGCATCTTCTTCCTGGTCTGGACGCTCTACATGCAGGTCGGGCTGGGCTGGAGCCCGCTCAAGGCCGGCGCGACCGGCATCCCGTTCTCGCTCGCGGTCTCCACGGCGGCCGGGCTCTCGGTGCAGAAGCTGGTGCCGCGGTTCGGGCGGAAGGTGCTCCAGGCGGGCGCGCTGGTGATGGCGGCGGGCGTGCTCACCTACATCTGGGAGGCGGACCGGTACGGGACGTCGATCGCGCCCTGGCAGATGGCGCTGCCGCTGGTGGTGATGGGCCTCGGGATGGGGCTGATCGTCGCCCCGATCACCGACGCGGTGCTGTCCGAGGTGCCGCGCCGGCACGCCGGGTCGGCCTCCGGGCTGATCAACACCGTGCAGCAGGTGGGGAACGCGCTCGGGCTCGGGCTGGTGTCGGTGGCCTTCTTCGGGGCGATGGACGACGTGGTCGCGCCGGACGCGGTCGGGACGGCCTTCGGCGGGGCGTTCACCAACGCGCTGTGGTGGGTCGCGGGGGTGCTGCTGGCAGTGTTCCTGCTGATGTTCGCGCTGCCGCGGAAGCGAGCGGCGGGGGGTGTCGCCGCTGCGGGGGACGCGGCGGAGGAGCAGGAGCAGCAGTCGGCGCTGATCTGACGCCCGGCTCGACGAGGGCCTCGGTCGCGCGTGTGCGGCCGGGGCCCTCGGCGCATCCGGGACTGCACGCCGGCTACGGGTGCTCGGCTGCCCGGACCCGCTGGTAGCTGCTGCCGTCCTTGGGGCGGGCCAGGTGGCCGGCCTCGACCAGGTCGCGGCGCAGGGCGGGGGCGTCGTCGTGCACGGTGCGCAGGGCGTCGTTGACCTCGGCCTCGGTGTAGCTGCGGCCCGGCTCGAACAGGGTCTCGGCGAGACGGGCCAGCAGTTGCTCCCGGCGGGCCGCCTTGCGGGGGAGGCCGGTCAGGCGCCCGTCAGGGGTGAAGAACGCGGACACACTGTGGCGTGCGGGGGTGGATGCGGTCATGCCGGAAGCGTCGCCCGGTGGAGCGGGGCGGGGCAATCGGTTTTCGGTGCCGTCGTCCTCCGGTCGGCTCAGCGGGTGCCGGGCACGGCCGCGGCGGTCGTCCGGGAGGTGGTGCGGGGCTTGGCGGCGGCCTTCGCCTCCTTCGCGGCGCGCTTCATCTCCTGCTTGAACTCCCGTACCAGGGTGAGGGAATCGGGGCCGGTGATGTCGGCGACCGAGCGGTGCGAGCCCTCCTCGCCGTACGCGCCGGCCGCCTCGCGCCAGCCCTCCGGCCGTACCCCGTACTGCTTGCCGAGCAGGGCCAGGAAGATCTGCGACTTCTGTTTGCCGAAGCCGGGGAGGGCGTTGAGGCGGCTGAGCAGCTCCTTGCCGGTGCGGGCGTCCTTCCACAGCGCGGCGGCGTTGCCGTCGTACTGCGCGACGAGGAACTGGCAGAGCTGCTGCACCCGTTTGGCCATCGCGGCCGGGTAGCGGTGGACGGCCGGTTTCGCGGAGAGGAGGGCGACGAACTCCTCCGGGCTGTAGGTGGCGATCTCGTGGGCGTCGAGGTCGTCCCGGCCGAGGCGCTGGGCGATGGTCAGCGGGCCGGTGAACGCCCATTCCATCGGCACCTGTTGGTCCAGCAGCATGCCGACGAGCGCGGCGAGCGCACTCCGTCCGAGCAGTTCGTCGGCCTCGGGCTGCTGGGCGAGCCGGACGGTGACGTTCATGGGGTTTGCCCTCCTCGGAGTTGACGTCGGGTCGGCGCCCAGTCTGGTGGACGCGGCGTGGGCGGACGCCGTCAACACGCCCGTAGCCGGGGAAGTCTTGGTGGCCCGGCCTTGCCAGGCCTGCATTGTTCGTTGGCGGAACGGTTGTTGGGGGCCGTTCGGAGGGGACGCGGAAAAATTTTTGTCCGCGCCGGTCACATCCGCGACGCGTGCCGGGTCAGTGCTGTGTCCGACCGACCAGTCACCGAATGGGGAGCACACCAATGTCCGTCGCCCACACCATCGTCACCGTCCTCGGCGCCCTCATGGTCGGCTTCTCGGCGTACTCGGTCTTCGCCGAGGCCGAGTACGTCGTGGGGCCCCTCGCCGAGTACGGTGTCCCGCGTGCCTGGTGGACCTGGCTCGGGGTCGCCAAGGCCGCCGGCGCCCTCGGCCTCCTGGTCGGCCTCGCCGTCCCGGCCCTCGGTTACGCCGCCGCCGTCGGCATCATCCTCTACTTCCTCGGCGCCGTCGTCACCGTCGCCCGCGCTCGCGCCTACGCCCACATCCCCTTCCCCCTCATCTACATGGCACCCGCCGCCGCCTCCCTGATCCTGGGGCTCGCGGCCTGACGGGGGCCATCGGCGCATGGGCGGACCGCCGAGCGGTCCGCCCATGCGCCGATGGCCCCGTGGGGAGTCGGGTGCGCGCTCGGCCGGGCGGGTGTGGGGGTGAACGAGAAGGCTGGTCATCTCATATGACTGTTTCTGTTGTGCCGGTGCGGTGGCCTGACGGCGGGTCATTCTTGGTCCAAACGACGCGTCCAGAAAGGCTCGCCCGCCGTGACCCAGCCGTTCGAACTGCCGTCCTTCTACGTGCCGCACCCGGCGCGCCTCAACCCCCATCTGGACGAGGCACGGGCCCACTCCACCGACTGGGCCCGGGAGATGGGAATGCTGGAGGGATCGGGCATCTGGGACCAGGCCGACCTGGAGGCCCACGACTACGGGCTGCTCTGCTCCTACACCCACCCCGACACCTCCGCCGAGGCGCTGTCGCTGGTCACCGACTGGTACGTCTGGGTCTTCTTCTTCGACGACCACTTCCTCGACATGTACAAGCGCACCAACGACCGCGAGGGCGGCAAGGCGCACCTCGACCGGCTGCCGCTGTTCATGCCGGCCGACCCGACCACCCCGACACCCGAGCCGGAGAACCCGGTCGAGGCGGGCCTGGCCGACCTGTGGCGGCGCACCGTGCCGGCGATGGGCGAGGACTGGCGGATCCGCTTCGCCGAGAGCACCCGCAATCTGCTCAACGAGTCGCTGTGGGAGCTCTCCAACATCAACGCCGGCCGGGTGGCCAACCCGGTCGAGTACATCGAGATGCGCCGCAAGGTCGGCGGCGCTCCGTGGTCCGCGCAGCTGGTCGAGTACGCGGCCGACGCCGAGGTGCCGAAGGAGGTTTCGGGCTCGCGCGCGCTGCGGGTGCTGATGGACGCCTTCTCCGACGGCGTGCACCTGCGCAACGACATCTTCTCGTACCAGCGCGAGGTCGAGGACGAGGGCGAGCTGAGCAACGGCATCCTGGTGCTGGAGCGCTTCCTGGAGTGCTCCACCCAGGAGGCCGCCGAGGCGGTCAACGACCTGCTCACCTCGCGGCTCCAGCAGTTCGAGAACACGGTGTTCACCGAACTGCCGGTGCTGTTCACGGAGACCGGGCTCGACGCCGAGGGCCGCGCCCGGGTGATGGCGTACGTCAAGGGCCTGCAGGACTGGCAGGCCGGCGGGCACGAGTGGCACATGCGCTCCAGTCGCTACATGAACGGCGGGGGTGTGAACGGCGGTGGCGCGGCGGCGGGTTCGGCCGACGACGCGACGCCCGGAACGGGCGGCGGGCTGCCCGGGCTGCCGGGTTCCGGCAACTGGTGGGACCAGTACGCGATCGGCGGCATCGGAACCTCGGCGCTGGACGTCCTGCGCAAGGGAGTTGAGAAGGCGGCGGCCCCCGCCGCCCTCCCCGCCCCCGCTGCCGAGCGGCGGGCGCGCTCGCACGGCCACGTGCCGTTCCAGCCCGTCGGCCCGTCCCGACTGCCCGAGTTCAAGCTGCCGTTCAGCCTGTCGCTGAGCCCGCACCTGGACGGCGCCCGGGAGCGGGTGATCGAGTGGGCCGAGCGGGTCGGAATGCTGGCCGGGCACCCCGACGTCCCCGGCTCCGGGATCTGGGACGCCGAGTCGATGCGCGACTACGACCTCCCGCTCTGCGCGGCCGGCATCCACCCGGACGCCACCGCCGACCAGCTCGACGTCTCCTCGGCCTGGTTGGCCTGGGGCACCTGGGCGGACGACTACTACCCGAAGGTCTTCGGGCGCACCCGTGACCTGGCCGGCGCCAAGGCCGCCAACGCCCGGCTGTCGCTGTTCATGCCGCTGGACGGTGGTCCCGTGCCCGAGCCGGTCAACGCGCTGGAGCGCGGCCTCGCCGACATCTGGCAGCGGACCGCCGGCCCGATGACCGTCGAGGCCCGGGGCAGGTTCCGCGAGTCGGTCGAGGTGATGACGGACAGCTGGATCTGGGAGCTCAGCAACCAGATCCAGAACCGGATCCCGGACCCGGTCGACTACCTGGAGATGCGCCGCACCACCTTCGGCTCCGAGCTCACCACGGGCCTCAGCCGGCTGTCGCACGGCAAGGCCGTGCCGGAGGAGGTGTACCGGCACGGCTCGATGCGCGCGCTGGAGAACTCCGCCATGGACTACGCGTGCATGATCAACGACGTCTTCTCGTACCAGAAGGAGATCGAGTACGAGGGCGAGCTGCACAACATCGTGCTGGTGGTGCAGAACTTCTTCAACTGCGACTATCCGTCGGCGGTCAGGATCGTCGACGACCTGATGCACTCCCGGCTGGAGCAGTTCCGGCACGTCGCACAGCAGGAATTCCCGGTGCTGTACGAGGACTTCGGGCTGGACGCGGCCGCCCGGGAGCTGCTCGACGGGTACGTCACGGAGCTGGAGAACTGGCTCGCGGGCGTGCTGAAGTGGCACCAGGACTGCCGCCGGTACCGCACCGAGGACCTGGAGCGGCACTTCGGTGCCGAGCGGGACCTCGCGGAGGCGGTCCGGGCGCGGGCGGCGGCGCCCGAGGTGGCTGCGGTAGCCGAGGCGTTGGCGGCGGCCCTGAGGGTTCCGACGGCTCCCGTCCCGCCGGTGCCCGTACCCGCTGCCGCGCCGGACCCGGAGCCGAGCGCCGCCGCCGTGACCGGCGCGGTGCCGCTCGGACCGACCGGCCTCGGCACGGCCTCGCTGCGCCCGCCGCTGAGCGGGGCTGTCCCGGCGAACTGAAGCGGCGCACCCGAGGCGCACCCGAGGCGCACCCGCGCGTACAAGCCCGCGCGGGTGCGCCTCGTCGTGGCTAGGCTGGCGAGTCGGGGGCCGCGCGCGCCTTCCGGCGCGCGCCCGCATCGTCACGGACGAGGGCTGAGAGATGGCTGCGCTACCTGAGGGCACACCCTGTTGGGCCGACGCGATGTTCACCGACGTGGAGGGCGCCAAGGCCTTCTACGGCCACGTCCTCGGCTGGACCTTCGGCGAGAGCTCGTCGGAGTTCGGCAACTACACGACGGCGTACTCGGACGGCAAGGCGGTGGCCGCGCTCGTGCCGCCGATGCCCGGTTACCAGACGCAGTCCGTCTGGTGCCTGTACCTCGCCTCCCCGGACGCCGCCGCCACCGCCGAGCGGATCCGCACCAACGGCGGCGAGGTGGTCACGGGCCCGACGGCGATCGGCGACGTCGGCACGATGGTGTTCGCCAAGGACCCGGGCGGGGTCGTGTTCGGCGTCTGGCAGGGCGGGACCTTCGAGGGCTTCGAGAAGCAGGGCGCGCCCGGCGCGTACAGCTGGGCCGAGATCGTCACCCGCGAGCCCGGCAAGGCCGACGCCTTCTTCCCGGCGGTCTTCCCGTACGGCACCAAGAAGATGGACTCCGAGCAGATGGACTACCGGATGTTCCAGGTCGGCGACCGGCCGGTGCTGGGCCGGAAGGGGGCGGAGGGCGACCTCCTGCCGCCCGAGGCGCCCTCGTACGTGAGCGTCTACTTCGCCGTGGACGACACCGACGCCGCGATCGAGCGGCTGAGGGCGCGCGGCGGCACGGTGTACGCCGGGCCGATGGACAGCCCGTTCGGCCGGTTCGCGGCGGTCGGCGACCAGCAGAGGGCGGCCTTCGGCCTGATCGACCTCGGCCGGACCGTGGGCGAGCAGCCCAGGACCGTGGACGTCTGACGGGGGAGCGGGAGGACCTCGTCGAGACCCTGGGCAACCACGGCGACCTGAGCGCCTCGCGGGCTCAGGACATCTCGACCCCGAGCAGTTCGCGAAGCGCCCGGCCGCCGTCCGGGGTGACCCGCACGGCCCGGCCGGAGCCGATCCGCTCCACCCAGGCGCGGTCCAGGGCGGTGCGACAGAGTGCCGCGCCCAGCGCCCCGCCGAGGTGGTTGCGGCGCTCCGTCCAGTCCAGGCAGCCGCGCACCACCGGGCGCCCGCCGGGGCGGCCCGCGCGCGGCGGCAGTTCGATCGCCTGCGCGGCCAGCCAGGCGCGGCCGCGCTCGGTGACGGCGAGGCCTGCGTCGTCGCTGACCAGGCCGCGGTCGAGGAGCGCGTCGGCGACGGCCACGCCGAGGCGGCCGGCCAGGTGGTCGTAGCAGGTCCGGGCGCGGGCCTCGGCGCTCTGCCGGGTGGCCTCGCGGAGGGTGTGGGGTGCCCGGTCCGGCAGCCCGGCGGCCTCGGCGAAGACCGTCTCGGCGAAGACGGTGACGTCCTCGATCAGGGTGGCGACGGCCGGGGTGGCCAGTCGGACGTACCGGTGCCGCCCCTGCCGTTCCTCGGCCAGCAGCCCGCTCGCGATCAACCGGGAGAGGTGCTCGCTGGCGGTGGACGGCGCGACCCCTGCGGTCCGGGCCAGCTCGCCGGCCGTCCAGGCGCGGCCGTCGAGCAGCGCGGAGCAGAACTCGGCGCGAGTGGGGTCGGCGAGCAGGGCGGCGAGGGCGGCGAGCGAGGAGCCCCGGTGGGCCGGCGGCATGCGTCCATGGTCGGGCATACCGCCATGGTCGCGCAGGCACAGTTCGGCCGGGACCGAAACGAGCCGGGGCCACGATGGCCGCATGAGTGATCCCACGGTGATCCGAATCGAGTTCTCCCGGTACGACGACGTGACCGCGGCCCTGGCCGACCCGGCGCTGGTCCCGCCGCCCGCGCCGCCCGGGCCGTACGGCACGGTGGCCTGGCTGCGGGCCGCCGTCGCCCGGTTCAGCGCGGGCGGGCCGCACGCCCGGCGGCGGGCGCTGGTGCTGGCCGACCTGGAACGGCTGGACCCGGCCGCGCTGCGGGTCGCGGCGGCGGGCGGCTACGGGACGGACGTCCGGCTGCGGGTGGTCCGGGTGCTGGCTGCGGCGCTCGGGCTGGCCGAGCCGGAGGCCGTCGCGCGGGACGTGGAAGCGGTGTCCCGGGCGTACTTCGAACCGGCGCCGGACGACCCGGAGGCGGACGCGGCGGTCGCCCGGTTGCTGCCCGCGATGGGGGACGCCGACGAGGAGACGGCGGCCAACCGGATCGGCCTGCTCGTCCAGGCCTGTGACGCCACGGCCACCCTGGTCGAGCACGCCCGGCGGCACCCCGACGGCCTGGCCGGCGCCCTGCGGGAGGACTCGCCCGTCCGGGAGATGCGCCGCTTCGCCGCCCGGGCGACCGAGGTCGGCGGGGTCGCCGTCCCCGCCGGGGCGCACGTCCTGCTGGACGTCGCGGCCGCCCAGCGGCCGGACCGCGAGCCGCTGGCCTTCGGCGCCGAGCCCCGGCTCTGCCCGGGCCGCTCGCACGCGCTGGTCATCGCCGAGGGCATCCTGTACGGCTCCTCGGATCCGGCGGACGACTCGGTGCCGCCCTCGCAGGACGTCGATCAGGCCGAACTCGCCGCCCTGATCCCGCAGATGATGGAACACGTCCTCGGTCTCGCCGCCACCTGGACGACCTGGGACGGGCGCCCGATCGTGAACGCGGACGGGCGAACCTACACCCCGCACAAGGTGGTTCGCCGGGTCGCCGACCATCTCCTGGACCACCTGGCCGAGTTGGAGGCGCGACTGGCCGGCGAGCCGGCCGAGCCCGACCACTGGCACGCCTCCGACGTCACCACCCCGGCCGACCTCGCGCCGTTCACCGTCGCCGACCTGGACGAGGCCCGCAGCCGGCTCACCCGGCTCGGGCGGATCTGGTCCCAGCGGGTCGCCGCGCTGCCGGAGAAGCACCTGGACGACTCGCCGGGGGCGGGCTGGAGCTTCCGTCAGATCGTCTGCCACCTCGCCGGGGCGTCCGGCTACTACGCGGACTCCGTCGGCGAGTTGAACCCGGAGGTCACCCGATGACCCCGTTCGCCGCGCTGCACCACCGCCCCGGCCGCCCGCTGCTGCTCCCGAACGCCTGGGACCACGCCTCGGCCGTCGCCCTCGCCGCCGAGGGCTACCCGGCGATCGGCACCACCAGCCTGGGCGTGGCGGCCGCCGCCGGCCTGCCGGACGGTGCCGCCGCCACCCGCGCGGAGACCGTACGGCTGGCCCGCCGGCTCGGCCGGGACGACTTCCTGCTCAGCGTCGACGTGGAGTCCGGCTTCAGCGACGACCCGGAGGAAGTCGCGGCGCTGGCCGTGGAGTTGGCGCAGGCAGGGGTGGCCGGCATCAACCTGGAGGACGGCCGGGCGGACGGCACGCTGGCACCGGCCGCCGTCCACGCGGCGAAGGTCGCGGCGGTGAAGGCGGCCGTGCCGGAGCTGTTCGTGAACGCCCGCACCGACACCTACTGGTGCGGGCAGGACGACCCCGAGCCGGAGGCCGTCCGGCGGCTGGAGGTCTACCAGCGGGCGGGCGCGGACGGCGTGTTCGTCCCCGGAGTGACCGAACCGGCGGTGATCGCCCGACTGGTCGGCCGGGTCGCCGTCCCGCTCAACATCCTGCTGACGCCGACCGGCCCGGGCCTCGCCGAACTGGCCGAGCTCGGAGTGGCCCGGGTCAGTCTGGGCTCGCTGCTCTACCGGGCGGCGCTGGCGGCGGCGGTGGCCACGGCGGCGGCCGTCGCCTCGGGCGGGCCGGTCGGACCGGTGCCGGGGTACGCCGATGTGCAGGCGCTCAGCGGGAGTTGAGCGCTGCTCGGCGGTGGTCGGCGGAGATCGGCACTGCTCGGCGGTGATCGACGGCCCGGGCGTTCGCGGTGCGCCGCCCGGGCCGTGGTGGCGGGGCTCAGCCCTTGCCCTGTGCGGCCCGGGCCGCCTCGATGCCGTCCAGGATCACCCCGACGCCGCGGATGAAGCTGTTGTCCCGGCTGCCCTCGTTGACCTCCTGTTGCACCTGGGTGGTGTACAGCCGGTGCAGTCGCGGATGGCTCTTGGTGGCCTCCAGGACGGCGGGCAGCAGCTGCTCCATCCACACCCGCTCGTCCTGGCCGCTCCTGGTCAGCGCGCTCAGCCAGGCGGCCTCCACGCAGGCGGTCCCGATGGTGTATCCCATGACCGCGCTCATCGCGTCGTTGCCCTCGACGAGTTCGAAGCCGGCCGCTTCCATCAGGGCCAGGAGGGCCTCGGAGACCCGCAGCCAGTTGGGGCCGAGGTAGACCATCCCGACGTCGCCGATCACCGAGACCATCCACGGGTGGCGCAGGATGGCCGCGCGCACGCTGTCGGCGCAGTCGACGACGGTCGCGCGCCAGACCTTGGGGTCCTCGGCGCCCTCGGCCGGCGGCAGCGGGAGCTCGCCGAAGACCTGGTCGACGACCAGGGCGAGCAGCTCGTCCTTGTTGGCGACGTGGGTGTAGAGCGAGGTGGCGCCGGCGTCGAGGCGGGCGCCGAGCTTGCGCATGCTCAGCGCCTCGATGCCGTCGGAGTCCAGCAGTGCGAGCGCCTCGGTGACGATCTGCTCGCGGCTGAGGGCGGGCTGGTTCCGCCGCCGCGGCGGGCGGTTCCACGGCGACTGGAAGCCGGTCGGGTCCGGTCGACCGTCCGACGATGTGTCCTCTGACCTGGCCGCCATCGGCCCTCCTCGCTCTCGGTCCGGGTTCTTCCGATTCAGCATAAAGCCGCGCCGCACGCTGTACGGCGTTGCGAACACTGTACGGTGGCCGTACGGTGTTCGGAATGGCGCACACCGTACGGCCGGGGTGGGCGGACGGTGTGCCCTCGACGACACTTTCGCGCGGCCGAAACCGAAGGGGGATCACGGTGGAACGTCACCCGCGTCGCTGGCTCATCCTGGTCGTGCTCTGTCTCAGCAGCCTGGTGCTGGTGATCGACAACATGGTGCTCACGGTGTCCGTCCCGCCGATCGCGGAGGACCTCAAGGCCGGGGCGCAGGACATCCAGTGGATCATCGACTCCTACATCCTGGTCTTCGCCGGGCTGCTGCTGACCTCGGGCAGCCTCTCCGACCGCTTCGGACGGCGAAAAGTGATGATCATCGGCCTGGCGCTGTTCGGCGCCGCCTCCCTGGTCGCGGCGGTCGCCACCAGCCCCGGCCAGCTGATCACCGGGCGCGTCCTGATGGGTGTCGGCGGCGCACTGATCATGCCCAGCACGCTGTCCATCCTGATCACCGTCTTCGACAACGAGGAGCGGCCCAAGGCGATCGCCGCCTGGAGCGCGGTGGCCATGGTCGGCCTGATCGGCGGCCCGGTGCTGGGCGGCGCGCTGATCGCGCACTTCTGGTGGGGCGCGGTCTTCCTGGTCAACGTGCCGGTGGCGGCGATGGCGATCGTCGCGGCGGTCGTGCTGATGCCCGAGTCCAAGGGGCCGTGGCGCCGACCCGACCTGCCCGGGATGCTGCTCTCGATGGTCGGCATGACGGCCCTGGTCTGGTCGATCATCGTGCTGCCCCGGGACGGCTTCACCGACGCCGGCACCCTCGGCGCGCTGGCCGTCGCGGTGGCCGCGCTGATCGGCTTCGGCGTCCGGCAGGTTCGCACCGACTCGCCGATGGTCCCGCTCAAGCTGTTCCGCAACCGGGTCTTCACCGGCGCCAGTTTCTCGCTGGTCCTGCTGACCTTCGCCACCGGCGGCCTGATGCTGGTGCTCACCCAGTACCTGCAGTTCGTGCTGGAGTTCTCGCCCACCGACGCCGGCCTGTCCTTCATGCCGCTGGCCATCGCCTCGCTCGCCTTCAACGCGATCGGCGCCGTGCTCGGCAAGAAGCTCCAGCCGCGCGTGCTGACCTCGGTCGGCATGGTGATCATCGCGGGCGGCTTCGCCCTGCTGGCCACGCTCTCGGTCGGCGACGGCTTCACCAAGGTCGCCCTGGCCATGCTGGTGCTGGGCGTCGGCGCCGGCCTCGGCATGCCGGCCGCCGCCAACGCGCTGATGGGCGCGATCCCCGGCGAGCACGCCGGAGTCGGCTCCGCGCTCAACGACACCATCCAGCAGTCCGGCGCCGCGCTCGGCGTGGCCGTCCTCGGCACCGTGCTCTCCAGCACCTACACCGGCTCGATGCCGGCCGGTGCCCCCGCCCCTGCTCGGCACGCCGTCACCGACGCGCTCGCCCTCTCCGCCTCCACCGGCGACGGGGCCCTGGCGAACGCCGCCCGGGAGGCCTTCAACACCGCGACCTCGACCACCTTCACGGCCGGCGGCGTCGCCGTCCTGGCGGCGGCGGTGCTCACCCTGGTCCTGATGCGCGACCGCGGCACGGGCGGCCGGGAGGCCGTGGCGGAGTCCACCGAGCCCGCCGTCGAGCCGGTGGGCTGAGCCCCGCCGGCGGTACCCCACCGGCCCCGGCTGCCCCGCGCGGCCGGGGCCGTCGGCTCGTCGGCCCGTCGGCCCGTCCGGGGCGTAGCCTTCGAAGCGTGTTCACCGACTACGCGGAGCGCGCGTCCCGGCTGCCCGGAGCGGTGTTGTGGACGAAGGGCGCCGACCGTACGGGCGACGGCGCGGGCGGGCTGGTGCTGCCGGACGGTTGCATGGACCTGCTGTGGACGGAGGGTCGGCTGCTGGTCGCCGGCCCCGACACCCGGGCGTTCCGGCCCGGACCCGGGCTGCGGGGCCCGTGGGCGGGCGTCCGGTTCCGGCCCGGGGCCGCTCCGGCGCTGCTCGGGGTGCCGGCCTGTGCGCTGCGCGACCAACGGGTCGACCTGGCCGATCTGCGCCCCGGCGGCGAGGTGCGGCGGCTGACCGGGCGGATCGACGCGGCGCCCGACCCGGCCGCCGCGCTGGAGCGACTCGCGCTGCGCCTGGCCGCCGAGGCGCAGCCGGAGGACCCGTTGGTACGGGCGGTGGCCGGAGCGCTCGCGGCCGGGCGCAGCGTCGCGGCGACGGCCGAGGCGGTCGGGCTCGGCGCCCGCCAGCTGCACCGCCGCTCGCTGGCCGCCTTCGGCTACGGCCCCAAGACCCTCGCCCGGATCCTGCGCCTGCAGCGCGCCCTCGGGCTGGCCCGCTCCGGCGTCCCGCTCGCCGAGACGGCGGCCCGGACCGGCTACGCGGACCAGGCGCATCTGGCCCGCGAGGTGCGGGAGTTGGCGGGACAGCCGGTGACGGCGCTGCTGTAGTGCCAGCGCGGTGGAGCTACTGCGCCAGCGGCGCGAGCAGGTCGACCCCGTTGCCGTCCGGGTCGTGCACCGTCGCGTACCGCTGGCCCCAGAAGGCGTCCCAGGGCTTGAGCTCGCCGTGGTACCCGGCGCCGGTCAGCTCCTCGTACACCGCGTCGACGTGCGCCGGGCTCTGGCAGCGGAACGCCAGCGCGGCCCGGCCGTTGCCGGTCGGCGGCCGCCAGCCGGGGTGGAAGGAACGGATGGTGGACTCGGCGTCGAGCACCAGGAGCAGCCCGCCGGGCAGCTCGGCCTCGACGTGCGGCGCCTGCTCGGAGCCCTCCGGGAAGGCGATGCCGAGCCGCCGGTAGAAGGCGACCGAGGCGGCCATGTCGGAGACGGCGAGGCCGAAGAAGGCGAGCTGCGGTGCGGGTGTGCTGTTCATGGTCGCCACGCTAGGCGGGGCTCGGGCGGGGGGTCTTGAAGGAATCGGACATCCGGGCCGGCCGGCCCGGGCCCGTGGCCGCTACCCTCCTGGTCGTGTCCACTGCGCCTGACCTCGACGAACCGGTCCACCTCGTCCCGTACGACCCGGTCTGGGAGGTCCGGGGCCGGGCCCTGGTGGAACAGCTCACCGCAGGGTTCGGGGAGCCGGGCCCGTACATCGAGGTCGAGCACATCGGCTCGACCTCCGTCCCCGGCCTGGACGCCAAGCCGGTGCTCGACGTCCAGATCGGCTGTGCGGCCGGGGACGTCGACGCGGTGGTCGGGTACGTCCGCGGGCTCGGCTTCGAGCACCTGGGCGAGGCGGGCGTCCCCGGCCGCGAGTACCTGAGGCGGCGCTCGGAGCAGCCGGCCAACGTCCATGTGGTCGTACTGCGCGGGCGGTTGTGGACCGACAACCTGCTGTTCCGCGACCACCTGCGGGCCCACCCGGAGGCGGCCGTCCGCTACGCCCGCGCCAAGCGGGCCGCCGCCCGGGCCGCCGGGCGCCTGCTCGCCTACTCGGACCACAAGGCGGCCACGGTGGCCGAACTCATGGCGGAGGCACGGGCCTCCAGGGCCTGAACTGCAACCGGAAGGCCCGCTGTCAGTGGCTCCTTGTACCGTCGATCACGGCAACAGTGATCACTGCACGGGGGCATGACGAATGATCAGGACCGATCCGGAGACACCCGACCGCTTCACCACTCCGGTCGAGGACGTCTTCGTCCGCAACCACCTCGGCCCGCACCCGCGGCTCGACCCGGCCACCTGGGCGCTGACCGTCGAGGGCCTGGTGGAGCGGCCCCTGCGGCTGGACTTCCCGAGCCTCCAGGGCCTGCCGCAGACCCGGTTCACCGCCGTCCACGAGTGCTTCGGCAATCCGCTGCGCCCCGATGTGCCGACCCGCGCCGTCACCAACCTGGAGTGGGCCGGCGTCCCGCTCGCCGCCGTGCTGGAGCTGGCCGGCCCGCGTCCGGAGGCCCGGCACGTCTGGCTGGAGGGCGCCGACCGCGGCGACTTCGCGGGGGAGAGCGGCGTGAGCTACCTCAAGGACCTGCCCCTCGACCGGGCGGGCGCCGAGGTCGTCCTCGCCCACACCATGAACGGCGAACCGCTGCGCCCCGACCACGGGTATCCGGTGCGCGCGGTGGCGCCCCTGATGTTCGGCACCAACTCGGTCAAGTGGCTGACCAGGATCGTGCTGGCCGCCGAGCGCCCCGACCACCTCTTCACCACCCGCCTCTACACCCGCGTCCTGCCCGGGGAGAGCGAGGCCCGTCCGGTCCGCGAGAAGGACGTCAGCAGCAAGCTGCTCACCCCGCGCGACGGGCGGTCCGTCCCGGCCGGAGTCTGCGAACTGGCCGGCTACGCCTGGAGTTCCACCGAGGTGACGGCCGTGGAGATCGCCGTGGACGACGCCGACTGGCAGCCCGCCGAGCTGGACCGGCGCGGCCCGCACCCCAGTTGGCAGCGCTTCCGGCTCCGGTGCGAGCTCGCCCCGGGCCCGCACCGCGTCCGCTGCCGGGCCACCGACTCCGCCGGGCGGGTCCAGCCGCTCACCGGCGACCGGAACGCCGTCCACGAGATAGCCGTGGTGGCCGAGTGACGGCTGCCGCCGCGCTCAGCGCGCGACCGGCTGGGCGGCGATCGCCGGACGGACCACGGTGAGCATCAGGTCGAGGAACTGGTCGGGGTGGCGGAAGCTCGCGAAGTGGCTGGCGTTCCGGATCAGCGCGAACTCCTTGACCGGCGCGGTGACCTCGTCGAAGAAGCGCTTGGCCGGCTCGGGCGGGGTGAGGACGTCGCTGTCGCCCTGGAAGACGAAGAACGGGATCCGGAACTCCGTCCCCTCGGCGCGCTCGTCGAAGGCCGCGGCCTCCAGCTGGAGGCGCTCGGAGAACTCCATGGCCTTCAGGTACGACCGCAGGCCGCGCAGGGTGTGCAGGGGCGAGAACCAGAGTGAGCGCACCACCACGGTCTTCATGGTGTCGAAGGAGAGCGGGTCGCTGGTGAGGACCAGCTTGTTGTACTCGCCGACGTCCTTGGTGGTCCACGTCGACCGGTCGGCGCCCATCGCCAGGGCGGCGGCCAGCTCCTTCTCCTTCTTCCGGCCCGCCGCGCGCAGTCGGCCCACGAGCGCGTCGTAGACCGAGCGCTCCCGGCCGCCGTCGATGATGTTCTGGTCGGTGCCGACGTAACCCGAGTACAGCTCGGGGTGGTTGCGGGCCAGCCGCAGGCCGAGGACGGTGCCGAAGGAGTTGGCGACCAGCAGCAGCCGGTCGATGCCGAGCCGGGTCCGCAGGTGCTCGGTGACCTCCAGGGCGTCGTGGTACAGCCGCTGGTGGCTCAACTCGCCCTGCCCCTGCGGGCCGGTGGCGGCGAAGGTGAAGCCGGCGCCGCGCATGTCCCAGCGCACGATCGTGAAGTGCTTCTCCCAGCCCCGGGTGCGGGGGATGAAGACCAGGTTGGAGGCGCCGGGGCCGCCCAGGATCTCCAGGATCACCGGGTTGTCGCGGTCCTCGCCGCGGATGGAGACCCACTGGTCGATGCCGCCGATCCGGACGAAGCCGGCCTCCTCGATCCCCTTCGGGCCGGTGATCCGCAGCCGCTCGGCGAACGCGGCGCGCTTGAGCTGCCGGTAGCCCAGCAGTCCGGCGACGGGAGTGGCGAGAGCGGCGGCGGAGAGGGTGGCGACGGTGGCAAGCATGGTGTATCCCCCAAACTGTTTATCGCGTCAGCAGATGTGTTTAAGGTATATACAGTTCTGGGCGGTGTCAACGGGGCACCGCGGAACACCAGCTGAGAGGGAGCGTCGGATGGCCAGGGAGAAGGCGCGTGACCTGCGCGCGGGCATCGCGCTGCTGTGGGGCGAGCAGGACCAGCCGACCCGGGGGCCCAAGCCGAGCCTGACCCCCCAGCGCATCGCCGCGGCCGCGGTGGTGATCGCCGACGCCGAGGGGCTGGACGCCGTCTCGATGAACAAGGTCGCCGCCGAGTTCGGCGTCTCGGCGATGGCGCTCTACCGCTACGTGCCCGGCAAGGCCGAACTGATCGAGCTGATGGTCGAGTCCGTGCTCGCCGAGGCCCCCGACCTGTCGACGGCCGGGACCGGCTGGCGGGAGCGGATCACCGAGTGGGCCCGCCGGTCCGCGGCGACCCACCGCGCCCACCCCTGGCTACTGGCCGCCACCGCCATGCGCCGTCAGCTGATGGGCCCCAACCAGCTCGGCTGGCTCGACGCGGCCCTCGCCGCCCTGGAGCCCAGCGGGCTGACCGCGGCCGAGCAGCACCGGGTCTTCGTTCTGGTCGCGGGCCTGGTCCGCACGCTCGTCCAGCAGGACCTCGACTTCGACGAGCAGCACAGCCAGGAGTGGAACCGCCTCACCGGCGAGCTCCTGGAGCGCCACGCCGACCGCTTCCCCACCCTCACCCGCGCCATCGCCGCCGGCGCCTTCGCCCCCGACCCGGTCGACCCCTTGGAGTTCGGCCTCGCCCGGATCCTCGACGGCGTCCAGCTGCTGGTCGACCAGCCCTCCTAGCGGACCGGTCCGCCAGGACGACGGCCCGGCCCGGGGGGCGCGGGGGAGGGTCGGCCGCCCTCCCCCGCTAGGCGGTCGGGCGGCTGGCGGCCAGGAGGTCGTGGAGGAGTGGCAGCAGTTCCTCGGGCGCGGCCTTGGCGAGTTCGGCGAAGGCCCCGCTGGAGCGGGCCAGGATGATCCCGGCGAAGGCTGCCGCCGCGAGTTCGGCCCGCAGCTGGGGGCGGTCCACGTGCTCGGCGGCGAAGCGGCGGTGCAGCGGCTCGACCATCCGTTCGTGGAGGTAGGTGCGCGCGGACTGCTGGACCTCGGTGTTGTCGCCGGGCAGGACCGCGGCCATGAAGGAGGGGCCGGGGCCGCGTCGGGTGAGCCGCTCCACCAGGGTGCGCAGGCGGTCGTCGTCCAGCAGGTCGGCCGGTGCCGAGTCGCCCAGCTCCATGCGGACGGTGGCCAGGTAGAGCTGGGTCTTGCCGCCGAAGTAGCGGGCGATCAGCGCCGGGTCCACGCCGGCCCGGTCGCCGATCTCCCGGATGGTGGTGCGCTCGAAGCCACGGTCGGCGAAGAGTTCCATCGCCGCCCGGATCAGGAGCTCCCGGCTGCGGGCGGCGTCCCGGCGTCGTGGGGTCGCGGGTTCCGGCTGTCCGCCGTCCACGACGGCGGGCCCGTCGGTCCCGGGGGCCGCCTCGGTCACCGCTCGGCTCCGGCCCGCAGCACGGGCACCTCGCCCTCGCCGGCCACGCCGTCGGCGATGCTCTCTTCCACCATCAGCTCCTCGTCCACGCGGGCACCCTTGCGGGCGGCGGTCGCGGCACTGAGCCGCGGCAGGACGATCGTAGTCAGCCCGATCACCACCCACACCGCGCAGCCGATCAGTGCCGCGTCCCGGTAGCCGCTGTCGGCGGGCAGCAGCTGCCCCGGCGCGGTGTGCGCCTGGAGGACGGCGCCGCACAGCGCGCTGCCGGTGGAGTAGCCGACGGTGCGCAGCAGCTGGTTGAAGCTGACCGCGCTGCCGACCTCGTCGGCGGGCACCGCGTTGACGATCAGCCCCGGCATCACGGCGAAGGTGCAGCCGACGCCGAGCCCGGCGATCCCCATCACCACCAGGAGCTCCCACAGGTGGTCACGGGCGAACAGGAAGACCAGCACCGAGACCAGTGACACCGCGCAGCCGAGCGGCAGCACCAGGGCGGAGGAGGTGCGCCGGGCCAGGGTCGGGACCACCTTGCTGGACAGCAGGCTGAGCGCCGAGAACGGCAGCAGCACCAGGCCGGCCACCACGACCGAGGCGCCCAGGCCGTAGCCGGTGCTGGCCGGGGTCTGGACGTAGCGGATCACCAGCGAGAACAGCAGGTACATCCCGACGCCCGCGACCAGGGCGGCCACGTCCGCGGTCAGCACCACGGGGTTGGTCAGGCTGCGCAGCTCCACCAGCGGGTGGGCGGTGCGCAGCTCGTGCCACACCCAGCCGACCAGCAGCAGCACCGAGGCGCCCGCCACCGTCCACAGCCGAGCGCTGGCCCAGCCCCAGCTCTCGCCCTCGCTGAGCACCAGCAGCAGTCCGACCAGCGCCAGCCCGATCAGCACCGCGCCGAGCGCGTCCAGCGGGCGCCGTTCGCGGTCCGTCGTCGGGGGCAGCACCAGGACGGCCAGCGCCAGGGCCAGCGCACTGATCACGGCGCCGAACCAGAAGGCCGCGTAGATGCCGAAGGACTGGGCGATCAGGCCGGTGATCGGGTAGCCGAGGCCGACGCCGGCGACGGTGGTGATGGAGAGCAGCGCGACCGCCGACCGGGAGGCCGGGCCGGGCAGCGCGTCCCGCGCGGTGGCGATGGCCAGCGGGGTCAGCCCGACCCCGACCCCCTGCAGCGCGCGCCCGGCGATCAGCGAGTCGAAGCCGAGCGGCAGCGCGGCCAGCACGCTGCCGACCACCACCATGGCGGCGGCGGCGAGGGTGGCCGTACGCCGGGCCGGCCCGTCGCCCAGCCGTCCGAGCACCGGGGTGGCGACCGCCCCGACCAGCATTGTGATGGTCAGCGACCACTGCGCCTCGGCGAGCGACACGTGGTCGACGGCCGCGATGGTCGGGATCATCGGCGCACCGAGGCTGCTGATCACCGCCACCACGGCGCTGAGGAACACCAGCACGGGCACCAGGGCCCGCTCACGTCGCGTCGACAGGCCCGTTCGGGTCTCCATGGACGCGCCCTCCCTTGTCGGAGATCGAGTGTCTGACGGCTGTCATCATGCGATGTCATCAGACGATGTCATCGCATGATGACATACCCGACCCGCCGAGCAGAAGCCCGTATCGACAGGGGATCGCCGCCGCCGCGCCGGGGGACCGGGTCGGGAGCGACGAGGGCCCCGACCGGAACCCGGTCGGGGCCTTCGAGAACGCGGAGACGCCCCGAGACCGTCGACCGCGTTCCGCCCCGTGACCGCGGCCGGCGGCCCGGGTGGTCTTCTTGTCCGACTGCCGCTCGGATCGGCGGCACGGAGGGTTGAGGGCGAACGTGACCAGGGCGAACGCGACCAGGGGCCATCAGCGTTTCCCGCATCCGCCGGTCGGTGTCACGGTCGCGCGACGACGGCTGGACGGGCCTGCGGGGGCGGGCCCTCGGTCGGGCTCAGCGCCTTCGCCGCCGCGACACCCGGGTGGTGTGTCGTGGCGACGGACGGCTGGGACGAGAGGCCGATGCGATCTGACGCACCAGCTGGTGCAGGCAGACGGCCGAGGTGATCGGCGGCAGGCCCGCGACGATGATGTCGAGCGGATCGAGGGACGTCCGGTACACCTCGAAGGAGCACAACCCCGTCGCGATGCCGGAGAAGACGACCACCACGACCCACGCGTGCACCAGCCTGCGCGATTCCAGCGTGCTGCGCAGCGTCGAGAGGCTGCCCACCAGCCACGGCCCGTAGATGATCACCGGCCACAGGTGGTCCATTCCGTGCGGCACCCGGGACCCGGCGAGGTCGCGCAGCGGGTTGTAGCAGAGCATCCAGTCCAGCACGCAGACGGCGGTGACCGTCACGGCCGTCAGCACCCCGAACAGCTTGCGGAAGACCAGCGGCCACGACGTCGCCGACTGCTCGCGGCGGTGCCGGACGGACGGAGCGGGCTCCCGCGTCGCCTGGTGCGGCACGGTGTCGAGCAGGTCGAGGTCGTCCAGCGACGCGTAGCCGTGGTGCGGCACGGTGTCGAGCAGGCTGAGGTCGTCCAGCACTGCGTAGGGGTGGGGCGGCCCGGGCTGCCCGCTGTCCCAGTTGACCCATCCCTCGGTGGTCGGGACGCCGAGGACGCTGGCCCCGGTCCCGAACCAGGCGGAGGACTCGCCCATCGGGTCGTACATCGCCATCTCCCAACGTTGTGCCGTCCGCTGCCTTGCTCGCCCGCCGCCGAGTCGCGCGGGTCAGCATTCGGCCGGGGCCGAGGAGCCGGCACGCTGGGCGTGGCTCTCCTGGAGGTGGCGGATCGTCCGTAGGAAGTCGGCCAGCAGCCGGGAGCAGTGCGCCAGTACGACGCGCTCCCCGTTGCGTGCCAGGTAGCCGCACTGCACGTCTCCCGCGGCATTTCGACGGTCGGGCACAAAAAGCCAGCTGCCGACGCTGCATACGGGCTCCCGGTCTGCCGGGGGCAAATTTTGCCATTGACGAATTACACCCATGTCCGGGTCAACGACGGGGATGGCCCATCGAATATCCGCAATCCGGGCGACCTTTAATAGCTCATTTCGGGCATGCTACATGGAATTCCTCGGTCGATCCACCGGGGCTGCCGGATTAAAGATTCCGTATGGTGCTCCCGAAAATTCCCCACCCAGCGGAATGGTGGTCATATGTTCATAACTGCCCGCACCTGCTTGGCGATTCTCCCCGGGTGGCGCGACGGGGTGGCGCGCGCGGAGGTCGCGTCCTCCCCGGAATTCTCAACGAATCAGTGGTATAGACATCCTGCCCGCTTCGCATCTTCCGGATACTCATGTAAGGTCTTTGGCTCGTTGGAGGAATCCGCCATCCACATGCACCCGGCATGATTTTTTAGCCGGTTTCGGCAAGGGGACTGGAATGCTCGCGAGGAAGGAATATCTGGAGATGCGGGAGCTGCATCTCCAGGGTTGGTCGATCTCGGCGATCGCCCGGCATCTGGGGCGCGATCGCAAAACGGTGCGGTCCTACCTCGGCGGTGGCCGGGTCGCGGGCGTGCGCAGTGCGACGCCGGACGCGTTCCTGCTCTTCCTGCCCTACTGCCGACAGCGGCTGGCCGATGACCCGCACCTCCTGGCGACCCGGCTGTTCGTGGAGGTGGTCGAGCTCGGCTACGTCGGCGCCTACTCCACCTTCACCCGGGCGCTCCGTCGGCACGTGCTGCGTCAGCCCTGTACGCACTGCCCGCCCGGTGGGTATCCGGGCGGGCCGGCGGACGCGTCACGAGGCGGCCAGGAGATCCGGTTCGACTGGCTCCGGTTGCCCGCCCCGCCGGCGTGGTGGGGGTGCGGTACCCACGTGCAGCTGCTGATCGGCACCCTCACCACCTCCGGTCGCTGGCGCGGCGTGCTGAGCGACGGCGACGACCTCCCGCACCTGGTGGAGGCGATCGACCGGGTGCTGCGCCGGTTCGGTGGCACCCCCGGATGCTGGCGGCTCGGCCGGACGCCGGTCGCGTGCACCGTCTCGACCGGCCAGCCGAAGCCGGCCTTCGCGCAGGTGGCCCGCTACTACGGCGCGGCGGTCCAGCTCGGTCCGGCCGACCACGTCGACCCGCCGGACGAGGCCCGGGGCGCGGTGCTGCGCGACTGGTGGAACGGTTCCGCCCGTGACATCTGGCTGACCGGTGCCCAGGACGAGCTGGACCGGCTCGCACGGTGCCAGGACACCCAGGACGACCATCGGCTGCCGGCCCTGCCGGACACCCCGTTCCCCGCGCGACTGTGCACGCACCGGGTCGTCGACCCCCAGGGGCTGGTGCCGTACCGCGACAGCTTCTATGCGGTCCAGCCCGACCTCGCCGGCGCGTTGGTGACGGTCCACCACCGGCTGGACGAGCCGTACCTGTCGATCGCCACCCCCACGGGCGCCGTCATCGCCCGCCACCGGTTCGCGCCGCCCGGGTCGGCCCGGACCATGGCCGACGGCGCCGCAACGAGCGCCCTGGAGCGCCCCGCACGCCTGGCGCGCCCCCAGGTCCCCGCCTGCCGGGACGGCTGGCGGCACAAGCCGCTCTCGCGGCAGGCCTCGGCCGAGGCGCAGGCGCTGCGCGCGTCCGGCGGCGAACGTGCGGGGGCGGACGGCGAAGGCCCGGACCGCTGAGCGGTCCGGGCAGCCACCGGTTCCCGGTCGGCGATCCGTCCTGCCCGCCGTGGGCTTCGCGCGTGCGTCTCCTCGGGCCGGGTGGCAGCGTGGAGGAGGGGACCCGGATGCGCGGGGACAGCCCGGACGCACACAGGGAGCATGCCCTTGAGCAAGGCACAGGACGGACCGGAGGAACACCGGTCCGCTCGTGGGCGACTGCGCTCGCGGCTGCGGGCGCGCAGTGTCGCCGGGCAGGTGTTCCTGTGGCTGCTGGTCGTGGTGGTGCTGCTGGTCGGCGCGGCCCTGACGACGCTCGTCCTGCAGGCCCACAGCTACGCGACGAGTGATGCCGGGCACAGCACGCGCGCCGCGGCCGTCACCTTGGCGCGCTATCCCGGGCTGGCGGCTGCTCTGGACAGCGCCGATCCGACGGCGGTGCTGCAGCCGCTGGCCCTGGACGTGCAAAAGAGCGGCGGCTTCGACTACATCGTGATCTTCGGCACCGACGGGACCCGCTACGCCCAGACCGCCCATCCCGAGCTGATCGGACAGCACGTCTACGGCGACTACCAGGATTCCCTGAAAGGGCCGTACACCACGACCGAGAACATACCGCTGGGACCCGATGTGGACACCACCGTGGCGGTCACCAGGCCGGACGGTTCGGTCGCCGGGTTCCTCTCGGTGGGGTACTACGTCAAGAACACGACCGGCGCGGTGAGCCGGCAGCTGCCGGTCCTGTTCGGCGGCGCGGCGGCCGCGCTCGCCGTGGGCACGGGCGGGGCGGTGCTGGTGCGGCGCCGGCTTCGCCGCCAGACGCACGGCCTGGGCCCGGCCGAGATGACGCGGATGTACGACCACCACGACGCGGTGCTGCACGCGGTGCGCGAGGGCGTGCTGATCGTCGGCGGGGACGGGCGGGCGCTGCTGGCGAACGACGAGGCCCGGCGGCTGCTGGAACTGCCGGACGAGCTGGAGGGGCGGCCGGTCACCGAGCTGGGACTCGATCCCGGGCTGGCCGAGCTGCTGGCGTCGGGGCGGGCCGCCACCGACGAGGTGTACCCGGCCGAGGAGCGGCTGCTCGCTGTGAACAACCGTCCGACCGCGCCGTTCGGCGGCGGTGCCGGCAGCGTTGCGACGATCCGGGACACCACCGAGCTGCGGGCGCTGGCCGGGCAGGCCGAGACGGCGCGGGCCCGGCTGAAGCTGCTCTACGACGCCGGGCTGCGGGTCGGCACCACCCTGGACATCGTGCGGACCGCCCAGGAGCTGGTCGACGCGGTGGTGCCGCGCTTCGCGGACTTCGTCACGGTCGAGCTGGCCGAGGCGGTGCTGCGTGGTGACGAGCCGCTCCCGGGCACAGGCGTCGCGGGAGGCCCGCGGATCCGCCGGGTGGCCGCCGGCGGCATCCGCGAGGACCGGCCGTTCTACCCGGTGGGCTCGCAGATCAGCCCGCTGCCCGGCACACCGGAGGCCATCGCCCTGGGGAGCGGGCGCGCCTCGCTCGCCGCCGACCTGCGCCAGGCACACGCCTGGCGGGCACGCGACCCGCAGACCGCCGACCGGATCCTCGCGTACGGGGTCCACTCGCTGATCTCCGCTCCGCTCAAAGCGCGCGGCCTGGCCCTGGGCACGGCCACCTTCTGGCGCGCGGGGCAGTCCGCACCGTTCGGGGAGGAGGACGTCTCCGTCGCCGAGGAACTGGTCGCCCGCGCGGCGATGTCCGTCGACAACGCCCGCCGCTACACCCGCGAACACCGGATGGCCGAGGCACTGCAGCGCAGCCTGCTGCCCCGCGGGCTGCCCGAGCAGAACGCCCTGGCGGTGGCCTACCGCTACCTGCCCGCGCAGCGGGGCGTCGGCGGGGACTGGTTCGACGTCGTCCCGCTGCCCGGCTTCCGCGTGGCCCTGGTCGTCGGCGACGTCGTCGGCCACGGCCTGCACGCCGCCGCCACCATGGGCCGACTGCGCACCGCCGTCCTCAACTTCGCCGCCCTCGACCTGCCCCCGGACGAGCTGCTCGCCCGCCTCGACGAACTGGTCGCCCGCCTCGACCAGGGAGAACCCACCGAGGACGAGAGGACGAGGGCGGTCACGGGCGCCACCTGCCTGTACGTGATCTACGACCCGGTCTCCGGGCACTGCGCCATGGCGCGGGCGGGCCACCCACCGCCCGCCCTGGTCCGCACCGACGGCAGCGTGGAGTACGTGGACCTGCCCGCCGGGCCACCACTCGGTGTGGGCGGCCTGCCCTTCGAGACCACCGAACTCCGGCTGGCACCCGGCACCGCACTGGTCCTCTACACCGACGGACTCGTCACCGGCCGCGAGCGCGACCTGGAGAACGGACTCGCCGCGCTGCACCGCTCCCTGGCGCAGGCCCCTGCCGACGGATCCCCGGAGGAGATCTGCCGGGCCGTGTCCGACGCGCTGGTCCCGCCGCACCCGAGCGACGACATCGCCCTCCTCGTCGCCCGCACGCGGCTGTTCGAGCCGTCCCAGGTGGCCACCTGGGACGTGCCGTACGAGTTCGCCGCCGTCTCCCGCATCCGCAACGCATGCGGCGACCAGCTGACCGCCTGGGGACTGGAGGAACTGGGCTTCACCGCCGAGCTGATCCTCAGCGAGCTGATCACCAATGCCCTCCGCTACGGTGCCGAGCCCATCCGCGTGCGCATGCTGCGCGACACCAGCCTGGTCTGCGAGGTCTCCGACGCCGGCAGCACCGCTCCGCACCTGCGCTACGCCGCCACCATGGACGAGGGTGGCCGGGGCCTGTTCCTGGTGGCCCAGATCGCCGAGCGGTGGGGCACCAGGTACACGGCCCGCGGCAAGATCATCTGGGCCGAGCAGCCACTGACCGCACCGGAGTACCGGTTCGAGGCGATGCTGCTGTAGGGCCTGCGTGGCGGAGGTGGTCCTGAGCGCTGGTGCGGTCGTCGAGCCCGGCGAGGATCATGCCCCTGATCAGGCGACGCGGGGAGGGCGGTGGCACCGGGTGACCACCAGGATGGCCATGTCGTCGCCGCGTTCGCCCTCGGTCCAGTGGCCGACGTCTTCGGTGAGGGCATCCACCACCGCATCGGGGTCACCGAACAGCCTGCGCATGCGCTCCGAGGCGAGCGGATCGTAGAAGGCCCCCCGCTTGTCCCGTGCCTCGGTGACGCCGTCGGTCACCAGCAGCAGCGAGGCCCCCGGGGGCAGCCGCACATCCTCCGTCCCAATGTGACCAGGCTGGGAGCGTACTCGGCCTCCTGCCGGAAGGCTCCGATCGCGATCGACACGGCGGCCACAGCCGCAAGGCCCTTGCCCCGCACGTCGCCGATGATCATCCGCACCCCGAACGGTGTCTCCTGCACCGCGAAGAAGTCGCCGCCGATCCGCGCCTCGGCCTGCGCCGCCGTATAGCCCGCGGCCACGGTCAGCGGCCCGATGTTCCTCGGCGGCTCTGGGAGCACCGCCCGCTGGCGATGCCGCTGCGCACGATCTGGGCGCCGCTGCGCGACGGTGCCGAGTGGCCCGCGGGCGCGGTGCGGCTGCACTCGTTGCCGATCTAGGCCCAACGCCGTGTAGATAGAGCCTTGGGCGGTTGCGTCAAGTCGCCTGAAATGGGACGGAGCTCCTGCTAGAACCGTGTCGGCCAAGATCACTGT